>DMKK01000020.1 GCA_003454335.1 Gammaproteobacteria bacterium
CATCCTACAACACCAATCCGTGCTACCGCTTAACGTAGGATGGGTGAAGGAGCGCAGCGACGCACCCGTCAGTTTGTAGAATGTGGCGAATAGTTACATCCGGTCCAGCCGGATAAAACTGTAGTCGTGCGGATTTTTCCCATCTGCCGTATGATCGCTGCGCTCGACCTCACGCCAGTCGGCATCGTCCAGGTCTGGAAAACAGGTATCGCCGTCAAACGATTCATGGATACGTGTCAGGTAAATGGTGTCGGTACGCGGCAATACCTGGCGATAGAACTCGGCACCCCCGATAACCATTATTTCATCCTGCGCCCCGGCCGCCTCCAGCGCGGACTCAATCGAGTGCACCACCACACACCCATCCGCCCGATACCCGCTATCGCGGGTAATGACAATATTGGTACGGCCCGGTAATGGCCGCCCGATAGATTCATGGGTCTTGCGCCCCATCAGGATCGGTTTACCCATGGTCGTTCGCTTGAAATGCTGCAAGTCTGCCGGCAGGTGCCAGGGGAGTCCATTATCCCGGCCGATGACACCCTTGGTGTCCATGGCGACAACGATAGAAATCTTCATGGTTAAACCGCAACCGGTGCCTTTATATGCGGATGCGGATCGTATCCCTGCAATTCGAAATCATCAAACGCAAAGGCAAACAAATCATTCACAGCAGGATTGATGTGCATGGTGGGCAGTTTATGCGGGGTACGCGAGAGTTGCAGGTCGGTCTGTTCCAGGTGGTTCAGGTACAGGTGCGCATCACCAAAGGTATGCACAAAATCCCCGGCCTCGAGACCGGTCACCTGTGCCATCATCATGGTCAGCAGCGCATAGGATGCAATATTGAACGGGACGCCGAGGAAGATATCCGCACTGCGCTGGTATAGCTGACAGGACAACCTGCCATCGGCTACATAAAACTGGAAAAAGGCATGGCACGGGGGTAACGCCATGTTCTCGATGTCTGCGACATTCCAGGCACTCACAATAATACGACGGGAATCCGGGCTGTTCCTGAGCTGCTCGACCACCTGGCTGATCTGATCAATACTGCCACCGCCGGGTGTTGGCCATGAACGCCATTGATAGCCGTACACCGGTCCGAGATCACCATTCTCGTCAGCCCATTCGTCCCAGATGGACACCTTGTTCTCATGCAGGTAACGCAGATTGGTATCCCCTTTCAGAAACCACAGCAGTTCATGCATGATTGAGCGCAGATGGCATTTTTTTGTAGTCACCAGCGGGAAGCCTGCCGCCAGGTCAAAGCGCATCTGGTAACCAAATACACTGATTGTACCGGTGCCGGTGCGGTCTTCCTTGCGGGTGCCGTGATCACGCACGTGGCGCATCAGGTCGAGGTATTGTTTCATGGTTTTTTATTCAATTAATATTTCCAAATTCTACGTGATGTCTTTGATGGGTGCGTCGCTGCGCTCCTTCACCCATCCTACTAAGGTCTATGGTCATATTTGTAGGATGGGTGAAGGAGNNGGAGCGCAGCGACGCACCCATCACATGCCAGTGAAGAACAAATATCACCAGCTGACTTTTCCATCGGTACGCCGGTAGGCATACGCAAAAAACAGCATGCCAATCACAATCATCGGGAACGATAACAGATGCCCCATCGTCACCCAGTCCAGCGCCAGAAAGCCGATATGTTCATCCGGCACCCGCACGAATTCAACGCCAAAACGGAACACGCCATAACATATCAAGTACAGACCGGAGACCGCCATGGTCGGACGGGGTTTGCGTGAGAATACCCACAAAATGGCAAAAAAGACCAGGCCTTCCAGCAGAAATTCATACAGCATGGAGGGGTGACGCGGCTGGCTGTCAACGAAGGGGAACACCATCCCCCAGGGCAGATCAGTCGGACGCCCCCAGAGTTCACCATTGATAAAATTACCCATACGCCCTGCCCCCAGCCCCAGGGGTACCAGCGGCGCAAGATAGTCCGTCACCTGGAAAAATGTCCGGCCGGTATGTCGCCCATACAACCACATGGCAACAAACACCCCGACCATGCCGCCGTGATAGGACATCCCCCCTTCCCAGATACGAAACACCATGAGCGGATCATCAACGAAGGCGCCGAAATTATACATCAGCGTGTAGCCGATCCGACCACCCAGCACCGCACCCAGCGCAAAATAAAACACCAGGTCACTGATCTCTGCGGCCCGCCACTCGGTGCCAGGCCGGCGTGTACGCAACAGGCCAAGCCACCAGCCGGTCCCGAAGGCAAGCAGGTACATGAGACCGTACCAGTGCACTTCAAAGGAACCGATGGCAATAGCAACCGGACTGAAATCGGGATAGGTCAGCATAATATTCCTTTCGTTGTCGCCTACGTGGCCGGCACCCGGCAAAACAGCGCCTTCAGGTAGGCAGTTTCCGGTATTGCGGGGTGCACGGGATGATCCATACACTGAAAACCACGTTCCAGTATCTGCAACTGTCGTCCCTGTTTGCGGGCGGACTGGTACAGTACGTGCTGCAAACGCTCTGCGGACAGGTGCATGGAACAGGAGCATGATATCAGGAACCCGTCAGGCGCCAACAGCTTGAGTGCCAGACGGTTCAAACGTCCGTAACCCTGCTCACCGGTCTTGATATCCTTGCGCCGCTTGATAAACGCAGGCGGGTCGACAATCACCACATCAAAACGCTGCCCGGTATCCTGCATGGCTTTCAGCACGGTAAAGGCATCACCGTTTTCCAGCCGGACTTTATCGCCCAGATCGTTGGCAGCAATATTCTTTTCCATAAACGCCTGTGCGACGGGTGACGCATCCACACAACACACCCCGGCGGCACCGGCCGCCGCTGCCTGCAAGCCCCAGGCACCGACATAACTGAAGGTATCCAGCACCTGCCTGCCCTGCACATATTTTTGCATTGCCTGGCGATTACCGCGCTGATCATAAAACCAGCCGGTCTTCTGGCCCGCACCCAGCGGCACCTCGAACTGCACACCGCCCTCGGTCAGTAACACCGTTTCAGGCACCTCACCGAGCACTTCCGTTTCCAGCGGCAGGCCTTCCAGCGTGCGCACAGAGCTGTCATTGCGCAGCAGTATTCCGGTCGGTGCGAGCACCCGGTCCAGCACTTCCAGCAGGAGTTCCCGAACCGCCTCCATCCCGGCCGTCGTAATCTGCACGACCAGCACAGTGCCATAGCGATCAATCACCAGCCCCGGCAGACCATCACTCTCACCGAAGACCAGCCGGTAATACGGCTCTGCAAACAGGGATTCCCGCAGGGACAGCGCAGAGCGCAGGCGGCGTTCGAAAAAACCGCTATCGATCTCACTGCGTGGACGTCGGCTCAGCAGACGCGCACAAATCAGGGAATGCGGGTTCACATAGCCGACACCCAGGGTCTTGCCGCTCGCCGATTGTATGGCCGCGAGACTGCCCGGCTCAAACCCGGACAGTGAGGTCTTGCGGGTATCGACCTCGTTACTGTAGACCCAGACATGTCCGGCGCCCAGGCGCCGGTCTTCATTGCGTTTCAATACGAGCACGGGGAGATTGGCTGATGTCATGATATGCGCTTCATTATGGTTGTCAGCCCGTCACTCAAGGCAATACAGCAGGATTTTCAATAACTGTCCTGCCATCCCAGACGGCAAGGTACCCGCTGCGATAGGGTTGGGTAAATACCGCCTTTGGGTATTGTTCCGGTTTCTTCCCGGTCATCACAACCAGCAAATCATCCGGATGCTGTGCAGCCCAGGCCAGCGCACTGTCACCCTCCAGCTGAACCAGCGCCTGCTGCAGGCGCCCGACAAAACCGAACTGGCCATGATAGTGTGCCACGCTCGCCACGCGGTTACCGGCCGCCTGGGCTGCCGCCATCACGCGGCTAACGGCCTGCACGTCGTAGGCAGGGGCCGCCGTTCTGAAGATACCCGCGTAAATCACACCCACTACAAACACCGAGAACAGGGCCATGCGTACCGGGTATCGCGCCATGGAAACCGGCCGCAGTACCACCATGACGATGGCCGCCGCTACCAGCAACCCACCCCAAAGCGGTTGCACATTGTTGATCCAGGGTGCCTGATCGAGCATCCGGGGCAACACAATAAACAGGCCACCACTGACCAGCAGTGCCGCAGCCGGCAGCCATGGACGGTGGCTGCTGCCATCCTTGTGCACCCCGCTGCTTACCCGCGCAAACAGCAAGGCAAAGGCAGGCAACAGCGGCAACAGATACTTTATCTGCTTGCCGCTGACCAGACTCATCAGGACAAAC
>DMKK01000154.1 GCA_003454335.1 Gammaproteobacteria bacterium
TTTTTTCGTGTCCTTTCGTGGATTTCGTGGCAAATTTTCTATCCAGTCTGATCGGAGCGGCGGACCGGTTTACAATGGGACAACGTCGTATTGTTCCTGTGTATACAGTGCTTCCACCTGGAACTTGATTGGCTTGCCGATAAAAACCTCCAGCTCGGCAAGACTCGTGGACTCCTCGTCAAGCAGCATGTCGACCACTTCCTGTGAGGCCAGCACCAGCAACTGTTGCGCATCAAACTGCCGCGACTCACGCAGAATTTCGCGGAATATCTCGTAACAGGCAGTCTCCGGTGTCTTCAGCGACCCCCGGCCACTGCAGGTTGGACAGGCCTCGCACAACACATGTTCCAGGCTTTCGCGTGTGCGTTTACGCGTCATCTCTACCAGGCCCAGTGACGACACCTCGGTGATATGTGTCCGCGCATGGTCCTTGTCGAGACATTTTTCCAGGGCACGCAGGACCTGGCGCTTGTGCTCTTCCTGCGACATATCGATAAAATCAATAATGATAATGCCGCCGAGATTACGCAGGCGCAGCTGGCGCGCAATGGCCTGCGCAGCCTCAAGATTGGTTTTAAAGATTGTTTCTTCCAGGTTGCGATGGCCGACATAACCGCCGGTATTCACATCCGCCGTCGTCATGGCCTCGGTCTGGTCAAGAATCAGGTAGCCACCCGATTTCAATTGCACCTTGCGATCCAGCGCCTTCTGGATCTCGTCTTCCACACTGTAGATATCGAAGATCGGGCGTTCACCGGGATAATACTCTACCCGTTCTTCCAGATCGGGCATGAAGCGGGTGCAGAACTCATGCGCACGCTGGTGGCTCTCACGCGAATCAATGCGAACCTTCTCAATGCCACTGTCCAGCATGTCCCGCATGACACGAATGGTGAGCGGCAAATCATCATAGATCACCGTCCCGGGTTTTGCGGTTGCCTCGGTTTCTTTCACCGACCGCCACAACTTGCTCAGGAACAGCATATCGGAACGCAGCGCATCGGCATCCGCACCTTCAGCCGCCGTCCGCGCAATATAGCCGCCACCATCCTGCTCGGTCATGAACAACTGAATGCTGTCCCGAAGACGTACCCGTTCTTTCTCATCATCGATTTTTTGCGAGATACCGACATTGACCACATCGGGAACAAACACCAGATAGCGGGACGGAATGGTAATCTGTGTCGTCAGCCGTGCGCCCTTGGTTCCCAGCGGATCCTTGATAACCTGTACGGAGATTTCCTGCCCCTCACGCAACAATTGGCTGATATCGGCAGTGCCGCCCCCCCCCGGGCCAGCTTCCGGATTGCGTGGCCCCACATCAGAAGCATGCAGGAACGCCGCCCGCTCCAGCCCGATATCTACAAAAGCTGCCTGCATTCCCGGCAACACCCGGCAGACCTTGCCACGGTAGACCTTCCCCACTATCCCGCGGCGCCTGGCCCGCTCGATAAATATTTCCTGCAACATCCCGTTTTCCACGACCGCAACCCGTGTTTCCCTGGGTGTTACATTTATCAGTATCTCTTCGCTCATGTATCCCTGTTTACGGGCAAGCCCGCTCCTACAATCTGATATTCCACACGCAGTTACAAAAGCGTTATCCCGAATTCCTGCAGCAATGCTGCCGTCTCATACAGCGGTAATCCCATTACACCCGAGTAACTGCCTTCCAGCCGTGTAATGAACATGGCCGCCAGTCCCTGAATAGCATAGGCACCGGCCTTGTCCTGCGGTTCACCCGTTTCCCAGTATGCCCCGCATTCACGTGCAGTTAACACGCGAAATGTCACGTGACTGGTACTCATGCAGACGGCCTCGCGCTCCCCTGCCAGCGCCACCGCAGTCATGACCCGGTGGGTCCCGCCCGAGAGTGCTTGCAGCATCTCGATGGCCATCCCGCGATCAGCCGGTTTTCCCAACACTGTTTCACCGGCAATCACGATGGTATCTGCCCCCATCACCGGCAGCGTACTGGCTGCCGACTGTATGGCCCGGCCGGCCCGCGCCTTCTCCAGTGCCAGCCGCTGCACGCAGGCTGCCGGGGTTTCTCCGGCAAGTGGCGTCTCGTCGATTGCGACCTGCAGACACTCGAAATCGACCCCGATCTGGCGCAGCAGTTCCCTGCGGCGCGGTGACTGTGAGGCAAGCAGGATATCCATGTGCCGGCTAACCATATCATGAACGGTGGTAGGGATGACCGGCAGTAATGGTCCAGGCACGGTACAACTGCTCGGCAAGGACAACGCGTACCAGGGAATGCGGATAGGTCAATGCAGACAGCGACCATTTAAGGTCAGCACGCGCCAGGCAGGCAGCTGACAGGCCGTCCGGCCCACCGACCAGAAGCGCCACATCCCGCCCGGAACCCAGCCAGTCCTGCAAGCGCACGGCCAGTGCTTCAGTGGACCAGCTGTTACCAAGGACATCGAGCGCAATGACAGTGCAGTCCTTTGGAAGTGACGCCAGCAGGTGTCGCCCCTCTTCCTCCGCAGCCTGTGCAGAGCCATGGGATTTGCGCCGTTTGCCGAGAGGAATCTCGACCAGGTGCAGCGCACATTCACGTGGCAAACGTTTCGCGTACTCCCGGTAAGCATCAACAACCCAGGCCGGCATGCGTGTACCGACGGCAATCAGGTGTATCCGCACAGGACCGGACTTTCAGAAACTGTCAGGCACTGGCATTGTTGCGGCCACCGACAGACCACAATTTTTCCAGCGCGTAGAATTCCCTGATCTCGGGCATCATGACATGCACCACAACATCCACCAGGTCAACCAGCACCCACTCGGCGGCATGCTCGCCTTCAACACCCAGTGGCTGGTAGCCGTGCTGCTTGGCCTGCAGCGCGACATGATCGGCCAGTGCCTTCACATGCCGTGTCGAGGTGCCACTGACAACCACCATCCGGTCTGTAATCGAGGTCATTTCACGCACATCAATGACCCTGACATCCACGCCCTTCATGTCATCCAGCGCTGCCAGTACGATCTCAAGCAGACGATCGCTGTCTGCAGCGGGTTTATCCTGACTGTTACTCATCCGTATTACCCGTTGTATACACGCCTTCGCTGCGAACGATATCCAGGACACGCTCCGGTAACAGGAAACCTGCGTCCCCTCCCGAGCCCAGCAGCTTGCGAATCGCAGTCGCGGATATATCCAGCTGACTGACCTGGTGGAACAATAGCAGACCGGCTGCCTGTGAGCCGAGTTTCCCGGCATCCATTACCTGGTGCAGACGAATAAAGTCAGCCAACTCACCCTGCTCCGGCAACTGTACCCCCGGCCGGTTCATGACCACCATATGACAGTAGTCTGTCAATTCATGCCAGCGATGCCAACTCGTCAGCCCCAGAAAGGCATCCATACCCAGCAGCAGGCACAGGGTGGTGCCCGCCAGGTCCTCACGCAGCGATATCAGCGTATCCAGGGTATAGGAGGGCCCTTCCCGGTCAAACTCGCGGCCATCCACCGAAAAGACCGGGTAATCGGCTACCGCGGCATTCAACATGGCAACGCGCTGCTGCCGTGAGGCCACTGGCTGCGGCCGGTGCGGTGGCACATGACAGGGAATCAGACGCACCTCATCCAGCCCGAGGTGCTGTTGTATTTCCAGGGCCGGGCGCAGGTGTCCAAAATGAACCGGGTCGAAGCAACCACCAAGAAGTCCAATCATGAATAAAACTCCGGGCCAGTGCGCATCAGGTGCGGATGTGGCCGTCGCCGATAACAATATATTTAAGCGTTGTCAGACCTTCCAGACCGACTGGCCCGCGCACGTGCAACTTGTCCGTGCTGATCCCGATTTCGGCACCCAGGCCATACTCGAAACCGTCTGCAAAACGGCTCGATGCATTCACCATGACCGAGCTTGAATCGACTTCATGCAGGAAACGCTGTGCCCGCGTGAGGGATTCCGTAATAATGACATCGGTATGACTGGAACCATAACGGTCAATGTGGTCCATGGCCGCACCCATATCATCGACAATGCGAATTGCCAGAATCGGCGCCAGGTATTCTTCATCCCAGTCGGCCTCAGTCGCAGCATTAATATCTTGCAGGATCCTGCGAGTCGCCTCACAGCCACGCAGTTCGACACCGGCCTCACTGTAAAGCGCTGCCAGCGGCGGCAACACCTGTGCGGCAATATCCCTGGCAACCAGCAGGGTCTCCATGGTGTTGCAGGTGCCATAACGCTGGGTCTTGGCATTCACGGCGACCTTGATGGCCTTGTCGATATCCGCCATATCATCAATGTAGGTATGACAAACCCCGTGCAGATGCTTGATCACGGCAATCCGGGACTCTGCACTGATGCGTTCAATCAGGCCCTTGCCGCCACGTGGCACAATGACGTCGACATAGTCCTGCATGCGCACCAGTTCACCCACTGCAGCGCGATCCGTGGTTTCAATGACCTGAATGGCATCCGCCGGGATGCCCGCCTCGGCCAGTCCCTGGTGTATGCAGGCTGCAATCGCCTGGTTGGAATGGATGGCCTCCGATCCGCCACGCAAAATAGCGGCATTACCGGACTTCAGGCACAAACCTGCGGCATCGGCGGTGACATTCGGACGGGACTCATAAATGATACCGATGACACCCAGTGGCACGCGCATACGGCCGACCTGTATACCTGACGGCCGGTAATTCATCTCCGAGATACTGCCCGCCGGGTCCGGCAGCAGGGCAATCTCGCGCAGACCCTCGGCCATTAACGCAATCCGCGCATCGTTAAGTTCGAGCCGGTCGAGCAGTGCCGCATCAAGTCCACGCTGCCGGCCCGCCACCATATCCTTGTCGTTCTCGGTCTTTAATCTCGGAGCAGCATTCTCGATCGCAGTCGCGATCGCTTTCAGGGCAGCATCTTTCCTGCCTGCATCGGCACGTGCAGTCTCCCGGGCGGCAGCACGCGCACGCGCGCCGACCGCTTGCATGTATTTCGGAATATCGATATCCACTGCTTCTGCTTTTGCACTCATCTAATTACGTCTTCGGGTCACGTTTTCACAAAACCTGTTCCATCCGGGCCAGCTCGGGCAGGACATCTGCACCGGCCAGTTGCAGGGTCAAGTGTAACAGTTCATCCCATACCCTGCCCGCCGCCTGCCCCTTGCTGACACGGTCAATCTGTGCGCATTGCTGCAACATGGCATGGCATTCGCCCACCTTAAGACGTGTCAGGGCCTTGCCAACCACCGTTTTGCGTGCGGCCCAGACACGGTATTGCGTCAACACCTGCTGCACTGGCTGACCACTTGCCACGACCGCCGCCATGGCCGCCAACTGACGTATCTCACGGGCCAGGGCCCACACCACCACCTGCGGCGCCACCGCTTCTGCACACAGGCCATGCAGAATGCGCACACTGCGCGCGCCATCACCGGACAGGGCGCTGTCCACCAGGCCATACACATCATAGCGGGCATTATCGCCCACCAGCGATATTATGGCGTCAGCATCCACCACCCCGCCATCCTGCAGCAGCGTCAACTTGTCGATCTCCTGCATGCAGGCCAGCAAGTTACCCTCCACCCGGTCTGCCAGCAAGGTGACCGCTTCCGGCGTGGGATCAAGCCCGCGCTGGCGCATGCGCTGCTGCACCCAGGCGTTGAATTCCCGTGCATTCAATGGCCAGACAAAAATAACAACACCGGCCTTGTCGAGCAGCTGCACCCATTTGCTCTTGCGTGCTGCCGGGTCCAGCTTGCCGGCCGTGATCAGCAGGACAGTATCCTCGGGAAGCTGTTCAGCATAGGCACGCAATGCTTTGGCACCGTCAGTACCCGGTTTTCCGCTCGGCAGGCGCAGCTCAATCAGCCGCCGCTGGGAAAACAGTGACAGGTTGCCCGCTCCGGACAACAGATCGTTCCAGTCAAATCCCGCCTGTACCGTCAGCACCTCGCGTTCGTCATAACCCTGCCCGCGCGCCGCTGCGCGTACTGCATCGGCCGCCTCCATGACACGCAGCGGTTCATCACCACTGATAAAGTAGATTGGGGCCAGCTGTCTGGCCAGATGGGCATCGAGTTTATCGGACGTTAACTGCATACAGTAGCTGAGCCGAGGTCTTACCGGACCACTGCCGCAATCCTTAACATGGCCATATTGACCAGGCTTTTCTGCAACGTGCTGCGCACCGTATCCTTCTCCCGCTCACTGCCGAGCACATCCGAACTGCGGTACAGATAAGCGCGGCGCATGGTGACTGCTTGCTGTTCCACCACGGGCTGGTTATCCGCCGTCGCAACGGAAAACCGGATCTTCTGCCAGAGTTGATATTCCAGCACCTTGCCGGATGTATTCACCGATAATACGTCCCGCCCCCTGTCATTTTCATGAATGCGCAGCACAGCCGTCGCTGCGGCACGATCTTCCGTTACCTGCGCGCCACGCGTTCTCAGGGCATCTGCAAAATCATCCACCAGTGAACTGAAGGGCTGACTGTTTTGTATATAGGTCACCGACATCACTGCCGGCAAGGCGTCGCTACCGCGCAGATGGAATCCGCAACCGGCAAGCGTGACCGCCATGAAAACGGCAAGCAGGCAAACAATCCTCTGGCGGGTTGTCATGCAGTTCGCAGTAAAGTGTTGCATAACGACCAGACTCCTAGATAACCACGTTCACAAGTTTGCCAGGCACGATAATGATTTTACGCACGGGCTTGTCGGCGATGTGTTTGAGGACATTCTCCTCGCCACTGGCAGCCGCTTCAATAGCTGCCTTCCCGGCATCGGCGGCGATACTGATTCTGCCACGCACCTTGCCATTTACCTGTACTACCAGCTCAATGGACGCCTGCACCAGTGCCGACTCGTCCACTACCGGCCAGCTACATTCGATAATCGCCTGCTCGTGTCCCAGCGCATGCCACAGGACGTGCGTGACATGTGGCACGATCGGCGACAGCATCAGCACCACGGTCTCCAGTGCCTCCTGCATAACGGCCCGCCCCTGCCCTGATGCATCATCAAGACGGCCCATCTCGTTCATCAGCTCCATGTTGGCGGCAATCGCCGTGTTAAAGGTGTAGCGGCGCCCGACATCATCACTGACCTTGGCAAGGGTGGCATGCACGCGCTGCCGTAATGCCTGCTGCCGGTCGGTCAGGCCGTCCTTGTGCAGCTCCGGCACAGCGCCACCGGCAACATGCTGCTGCGCCATTTTCCACAACCGCTTCAGAAAGCGGTACGCACCTTCAACACCTGAATCCGCCCACTCCAGAGACTGATCCGGCGGCGCCGCGAACATGGTAAACAGACGCACCGTGTCTGCTCCGTAACGGTCGATCAGTCCCTGCGGATCCACCGTATTGCCCTTCGATTTGGACATCTTGGTACCGTCCTTCAGCACCATGCCCTGCGTCAGCAGACAGGTAAACGGTTCATCCGGATCCAGCAGACCTTCATCGCGCATCAGCTTGTTGAAAAAGCGCGCATACAGCAGGTGCAGCACGGCATGTTCGATGCCGCCGACGTACTGGTCTACCGGCAGCCAGTAATTGGCCCGTTCATCCAGCATGCCATCGGTCTTGTCGGCGCAGGCATAACGCGCAAAATACCAGGAAGATTCAAAAAAGGTATCAAAGGTATCGGTTTCACGCGCCGCACTGCCACCGCATTCAGGGCAAGTGGTATTGATAAACGCATCCATTTTTTTCAACGGCGAACCGGTCGCATCCACGCTCACATCCGTCGGCAAAAGCACCGGGAGGTCGGCTTCCGGCACAGGCACGGCACCGCAGGCAGGACAGTTAATGACCGGTATCGGACAGCCCCAGTAGCGTTGCCGCGACACCCCCCAGTCGCGCAGGCGGTAATTCACCTGGCGCGCCCCTTTGCCTGCCTGCTCCAGCCAGTCACCGATGGCTGCAAAGGCCTGCGCAGAACTCAGCCCGCTGAACTCGCCGGAGTCCTGCAACACACCCTTTTCGACAAACGCGGCCGTAGCCAGGTCTGCGACCTGTGCGTCACTGGCAGGATGGATCACCTGTTTAATGGCAAGGTCGTTTGTCTGTGCAAATTCGTAATCACGCTGATCATGTGCCGGGACCGACATCACCGCACCGGAACCGTATGCCATCAGTACAAAGTTCGCTACCCAGATGGGCACCTCTGCTCCAGTGATCGGGTGCACTGCTTTCAGGCCGGTATCCACACCCTTCTTTTCCTGGGTCGCCAGCTCAGCCTCGGCCACCCCGGAATTGCGACACTCTTCGATAAACGCCTGCAGTTCAGGTTTGCCGGCGGCGGCCTCGCTGGCCAATGGATGTTCCGGGGCGACGGCCACATAGGTCACGCCCATTAACGTATCCGGGCGCGTGGTATAAATCGACAGCGTCTCTTCCCGACCGGCGATACCGAAGTGCATCTCGACACCTTCCGAACGCCCTATCCAGTTGCGTTGCATGGTGCGCACCTGTTCCGGCCAGCCATCCAGCTGATCAAGATCGTTCAGCAACTCGTCCGCATAGTCAGTTATCTTCAGAAACCACTGCGGAATTTCACGGCGCTCCACTACGGCACCGGAACGCCAGCCCCGGCCGTCAATCACCTGCTCATTGGCAAGCACCGTGTTGTCAACCGGGTCCCAGTTAACCATGGCGGTCTTCTTGTAGACCACGCCCTTCCTGAACAAGCGGGTAAAAAACCACTGCTCCCAGCGATAGTACTCCGGGTCACAGGTCGCTACCTCCCGGTCCCAGTCATAACCAAAGCCCAGCCGTTTAAGCTGATTGCGCATGTAGTCAATATTCTCGTGCGTCCACTGTGCCGGCGGCACCTTGTTCTCAATGGCGGCATTCTCTGCCGGCAGACCAAAAGCATCCCACCCC
>DMKK01000204.1 GCA_003454335.1 Gammaproteobacteria bacterium
GGAGTACACATCCGGCGGTCTGGACGCCGAATACCGCCTCAAACGAGGCAGAAACAGTACGAAGATCATAGCCGGGACCTATTACAGCCTTTATAAGTACGATTACTATATTCTGCTCGGAGAGCGCGAACACGTGCAGACGTATTATTTAAAGACCAAGATGCCAATCGGCATGGGGCTTACCATGAACGCACGCTACGAATACGAGGACAGCATCGAAGACTATCACACCCTCAAAGTGGGAGTGCGTTATGATTTTTGAGGACGCTACCCGCAGCCGCCTTTCCCTGGCCGTTTTCGCCCTCGGCCTGGCACTCGCCTTGATGGGGTCACCCGGCGGCGCCCAAGGCGCGGATCAAAGTACCGCGAGCGGGAAAATTCCGTTCCCGAAACCGAACTCCCATCGCGGAAACTGGCTCGAGTTTCACGGCACATCGGCCGATGTGACGGTAAACGAATCAGGACAGCACGGACGGGCCTGTTATGCCTGCCACGAGCGCAACGACTGCGTCGAGTGCCACGATACCGTCAAGCCCCGCGATCACAACCATACCTGGCGCACGCTGAGCCACGGCTTCATGGCGGCCGGCAACCGCGAGCGCTGCCTCACCTGCCATCGGCAGGACTACTGCGTGCGCTGCCACACCGAGACCGCCCCGCGCACACACCGGGGCAACTGGAGGGGCGACCGGCACTGCAACTGGTGTCATTTCAGTTCGGGTATCACGCCCGAGGACAATTGCGTGGTCTGCCACAAACGGGCGCCCCATACATCCGCGCCGCATCCGGTAAGTGGGGCAGTGGACTGCACAACGTGTCATTGAGATATAGCTCATGCCCGAAAAATAGTGCTCAGAGTCTATGAATCTCAGACACCAGAACGTAAACGTTCGAATAAATGTCAAATAAATACGAACCACTTGAAAATGGAGCATTCGGAATGAAGGAATTCATCGGACATTTGGAGTCTTTTCGCAGCATCGATCATCCCAGTGATCTCGGTGCTTTGTGCCAAATAAGTGGGGGTAACAATGATGAAGGCCCTGATACGATGGAGTATTTTATTGCTAACGCCGATGCTCGTGACCGGCTGCGGCTCAGAGACAGGACCGGATTCCATTTCAACGCACGAAGCGCTAGGAGCAGGGCCATTACCGGACTGCATCATCTGCCACACATCCGCAAACTCCCCGTCTCTTGACCCCTTAGTGACAAATGGTGGGGGTACGGCCGGAAAACATACCAGACACGTAGGTGATAGAGGTATTGACTGCAGAAAATGCCATATGGACTATACGAACAATAATACACACATGAACGGTACATCGGACGTCTGGAACCCTGACGTCTCCCTGATCGGTTTTGATGCAACAAACCCAAACGGCCGATGGATCAACGACACCGGGCCTCAAACCGGAAGCTGCACCTCTCTCGGCTGCCATACGACAGACCCGCTCGACTGGTACGGACCGGGTGGGACGTTGACCTTACCTGCCTGCACGGACTGTCATGAAAATACAGTAGGAATAAGAAGAGTCGTGCTCGGCGTGAACGGTGACTTTGGTCTCGGTGCCACGACTGTATCGCACCACGTCGCGGGCCCCGCTGACCCCACCGATGCACAGTGCCAAGTCTGTCACGCCATGTCCGAACACATGGCCGGGACCGTTCGTTTACGGAATGCCGACACCGACTCGGCCATTGCATACAGTCCTTCCGTACCCTCCAACCTGGAACCCTTCTGTCTCAGTTGTCACGATGCGCTCGGTGCCACCGCCGGCACCGTGCCCGCCCCCGGCGGGTCGGCAAAAAGCCCTTTTGCCGATGGCCGCACGCTGGGGACCGTACCAAACGTCGCCGGCGATAAGATAGCGGGCTACTGGAACAATACCTATACGGTACACAAAGACAACAGCCTCACCTGCGCCGGGTCGGGGGAACCCGGTACCGGGTGCCATGGGAATGGCGGAACCATTAACATGCACGGCTCCGCATCAAAAGGCCTGTTAGCGAAGAACATGACCTTTCCCATTTCGTCTGGCTCTTCTTATGATTACAATGACTTCAGATTATGTTTTGATTGTCACGACAACTATCCGGCGGTAACGAAAGAAGTTGTGCTCGGTTATAGAGTAGGAGGCAACTACGACGTCTCCTGGGCGCCGACCCCTTATGATACTCCTGACATCCAATCGCTATTCAGGGATAGATACATTGCGAACTCTGCAAATTATCCGATAGACTGGAGCGGTGTCGACCAGCTGTACAATGACAATTTTTGGGGTGACGCCTATACACCCTTACACAACTATCACATGTCTCCCACGGACGGCTGGATGCAATACAACTGGAATTACAGGGGAAATGAGACAGGAAGGGCGTCGTGCACCACATGCCATAATGTGCACGGCACCGGGGGCACCGTAAGAAGCACCTATGATGAATTCGGCATCACTGCCTTTACAGGCGTTGAGCCCGATGAATACAAAAAACTTGAACCTGAGGACAATTATCATGCACTCGACGCGTATCCTATTTATTGCGCCCTACCATGTCATTCTATTGCGCCGGGTACTTCATACTGGCACACCCCCAGTGATGAGTGAGCTCATAAATGTTGTCTGAAATTCAAGGGAACGCCGGCCCCAGTCGAAAGCGTGATGACCCGCGACCCGAGGCCGTCTTTGTTTTAAAGAAAATAGCGTGAGGTCCACGCATTGCTGCCCTATAATATAATAAAATAGCGCCATTGCGGCCGCTTGTATGAGGGTTATTTTCGGTCCACATGTTATCAATGGCTCGGGAAGTGCGGGCACGTGCGGGCGTACCGGCTGACGGCCAGGCAGCTGATCAGCACACAGACAAAATGTCTTTTATCGGACTGTCATCAATAGGGATTATAGGGTGACGATCATGGAACATCGTATCCTTTGGTTAATACTGTCGTTCTCTTCATTGCTTATCATTACAGCGTGTGGCTCGGACTCTGGATCCGACGCACTCACCGAGCGCGAGGCGCCGCCGCCTGCTGTTGCGCTATGCGATGCAAAATGCCATGCACCCGGCAGTACCATAGCGCCTGACCCGCTACAATCAAGCCCCTCAGGGACAGCCGGAAAACATGAAATCCATGTCCTCGATAGAGAGATCCCCTGCGAAAAATGTCATCTCGGCTATACGAACCAGCCTACGCATTTCAATCAACAGCCGGATACAGGTCCTGCAGCCAATCTCGTTTTTTTTGATTCAACAAACCCGACTCCGCCCGCTCAATGGGCCAAGAACCTGGGACCACCTGTAACCGGAACCTGTGGCAGTCTAGACTGCCATGGAACAGATACTCTCGACTGGTATGGGCCGGATAACGTCTGGCCATTGCCGGTTTGTACTACCTGTCACAACGTTCCCAGGGGAACGAGAAGGCAGGTACTGGGTGCGGGAGGCGATTTCGTCAACGAGTCTCACCATGTGATCGACTATGGCGCCAGGACAACCGAGATAATAACGGACGATGACTGCCGTGTCTGTCATTACATGGAGAACCACATGAGCGGAAGCGTCAAACTGAATGACAAAGATACGGCAGGCAGCGTTGTCGTTTATGATCCCATCACCCCTTCAAGTCTTGAACCCTTCTGCCTGAGCTGTCACGACGCCGATGGTGCGACTGAAGAAGCGGACGCCAAGTCGCCTTTTTCAAGTAGTAATACACTGGGCGATATTCCCAATGTTGCCGGCGACAAAGTAGAGGGCTACTGGAACAATACCTATACGGTACACAAAGACAACAGCCTGACCTGCGCCGGGTCGGGAGACCCGGGGACCGGGTGCCATGGCAATGGCGGAAGCATTAACATGCACGGCTCCGCCTCGAGAGGTCTGCTGACAAAGAACCTGACGCTTCCGGTGCCGGTGCCGGTCCCACCGGACCCCATTTATGATCGCTACAACTACGAACTATGTTTTGACTGTCATGATTCCTATCCGGAGGTCTCGGAAGAAGTGGTGCTTGGCGTCGAGGCAGGAGGAAACTACGATGAACCGTGGGCGATGCCCGTTTACAGTCCTTCCGGCATTCAGTCTTTGTTCAGAGACAGATATATTTCAAACCCTGCGGAATATCCGCCCGAGTGGGGTGGTCCAAATCAACTGTACAATAACAATTTTGATAATAAGCCTTATACGCCGCTTCATAACTGGCACCTGTCTAGCGACGGTTTCATGGGCATCGCGTGGTACTATCGTGGCCCTTACGCTGAAAACGGGAGGGCATCCTGCACCACCTGCCATAATGTGCACGGCACCTCTGGCACGGTCCGCAGCACCTATGATGAATTTGGCATTACCGCCTCCGTCACCGACTTTCCGGGCGGATATCAGGACTCACACAAGACCTTTGTTCCTTTCACGAATTACGGGGATACCGTGCTCATGGCCTATCCCATGAGTTGCCGCTGGAACTGCCACCGTGCGGTTAGTAGCAGCCCGGACAGAGCCGCCTATTGGCACACCCCCAGCGACGAGTAAGTCCACACATGTTGGTCAGGGTGTTCAGCAACAGCGGCCTCGGCCACACGCCTGTTTGCCCGTGACCTTGGGGAGAAAATCGCGCGATCGTCATGGGCTGCTGAGGGATAACACAATCACCAGCGCCGCTGAAAGCCTGCTTAACCTAAGGTATTGCTTTGTCTGCGTTTGGACTGCCTTGGCCCTTCCTTGCCTGTCGCGGCATCGGCAAGCTGCCGGAGACAAGACCCATGACCATCTCCTGGCGCACGATATAGATCCTGCCTCGTTTGGCGGTCAGCGTTAAGGAAAATCGACTACAAAAGCTCAATGACCCACTTCGTGACCAGCCCCGTGGCCCGCGCGCACTCGTGCTTGCGGGCCTT
>DMKK01000254.1:0-1705 GCA_003454335.1 Gammaproteobacteria bacterium
CCTAAGTGAGCAAAACCTGTCAATCTGACAGACAAATATACAATATCTTTAATATACAATGCCTTATGTTTATGCCAAAAAGTCCACCCTATATCTTCAAACGCTCCACAATACGCCCACCTTGCAGATGCTCTTCAATAATCTCATCGACATCTTCCCGATCTATATAGGTATACCAGACCGCTTCCGGGTAAACAGCGATCACCGGCCCCTCTGCACAACGGTCCAAGCACCCGGCAGTATTAATCCTCACCCCACCCTTGCCAGTCAGTCCCAACTCCTTGCAGCGTTGCTTGGCATAATCCCGCAACTCCTGGGCACCGAAACGTTGACAGCAATCACGGCCATCCGCCCGCAAATTTGTGCAAAAAAAGACATGGTATTGGTAATAGGACATGCTTAATGACGCCACCTTCGGTTCAAACACAGGAAAAACACGTCCTGCTGGATCATGCTATCTTAAACGCATGACGAAACGTAAACAGACATTTATCGACCAGTGTATTGCACATGCAGATCAGGCCTTGCGCACTGTATTCGGAGAGCCGATCGGTTCCGGGCGGGAAAATCCGGCACAACCGGCCAGTGACAACGAGCTATCTGCAACCGATAAAGCAGAGAGCATCCGCCTGATGCGTGTTAATCATGCCGGTGAAGTCTGCGCCCAGGCCCTGTACCAGGGACAGGCACTGACCGCACGCAGTCAAAAAACCCGGTCAAAGATGACACAGGCCGCAGTCGAGGAAAACGACCACCTCAGCTGGTGCCGGCAACGCATTCATCAACTGGGCGGTCATACCAGCCTGCTGAACCCTGCCTGGTACGCTGGCTCGCTGGCAATGGGAGCAGCTTCGGGATTGCTGGGTGACAAATGGAGTCTCGGCTTTCTGGCAGAAACTGAAACACAGGTTGTGAAACATCTCGAGGGACATCTGCAACGCCTGCCTGCGGATGACAGCAAATCCCACGCAATCCTGCAACAAATGCAGACGGATGAAGCCAAACATCAAGCAACCGCGATCAAGGCCGGCGGTGTGGAGTTGCCGGTACCTGTTAAAAAGATGATGACCCTGATGTCAAAAATAATGACAACGGCTACCTATCGGATCTAGGTGCGACATGGCGCATGCCCAGCGTTGCTGACGGCCTTTCCATCAGGCGTCCGCAATCAACAGTGACACAATTTCATAGTCGTGGGTAATATCCACCGCCTTGCTGAGCATGATCGATGCCGAACAGTATTTCTCGGCTGACAGTTCCACGGCCCGTGCAACCTGCTTGTCAGAAAGCCCGTTGCCAGTCACGACGAAATGCACATGAATGCGGGTAAATACCTTTGGTTCCGAGGTGGCCCGCTCGGCCTCCATTTCAACCACGCAATCGGTAACCGGCTGACGTGCCTTTTTCAGAATCATCACCACGTCAAATGCCGTACAGCCCCCCATCCCCAGCAATACCATTTCCATTGGGCGTATACCGAGATCACGACCGCCACTCTCCGGCGGACCGTCCATGACCACGGCATGACCGCTGGCCGACTCACCTAAAAAGGTCGCCTCTTCAACCCATTTAACGCGTGCTTTCATGATAGCCCCTGTCTTCAAAAGAGCATGAAGCCTATCACAGTTCACATTCACTCCATGCGACGCACATTGTGATCTAAAGCCATAACCGGCCCGGCCGATAGCAAGTCTATGCAAACACA
>DMKK01000254.1:1712-2409 GCA_003454335.1 Gammaproteobacteria bacterium
GTTGACCGGTTCCTTCAGCAGTGCCACCGTCGCAAATACCCGAACAAGAGCGTCATCATCTACGCCGGCGATCAACCAGATGTCCTGTACTACGTTATCAAGGGCTCAGTCAGCGTACTGATTGAGGAAGAGGACGGCCATGAAATTGTACTGGCCTATATCAACTCTGGCGGGTTCTTTGGTGAAATGGGCCTGTTCGGTGAGCACCCCAATCGCAGCGCCTGGATACGTACTCGCAGCGAGTGTGAAGTGGCCGAAATCAGTTACTCACGCTTCCGCGCACTGGCACGTGAAGACCCGGACATCCTGCTGGAACTGACAGCACAGCTGGCCACGCGCCTGCGCAAGACCAGCCGCAAGGTCAGCAACCTGGCCTTCCTTGATGTAACCGGTCGCATCGCACACACCTTGCTGGAATTGTGCAAGGAACCGGATGCCATGACACACCCGGATGGCATGCAGATAAAAATCACCCGTCAGGAACTGGGACGTATTGTAGGTTGCTCCCGTGAAATGGCCGGCCGGGTACTCAAGGCACTCGGTGAGCAGGGACACATATCGGTGAAGGGTAAAACCATCGTGGTGTTTGGCGCCCGCTAACGAAGGGGATATTGGTTAATCCGTCTGATGGGTGCGTCGCTGCGCTCTTTCACCCATCCCACGAAGATCTACAGTTTTTTGTAGGATGGGTGAAGGA
>DMKK01000254.1:2463-16110 GCA_003454335.1 Gammaproteobacteria bacterium
TGAAGAGTTACAGATTTTTTACCCACATCAGGCAAACAGCTCCGCCAGCTTTTCGCCCGGCTCGGGGGCCTTCATAAAGGCCTCACCCACCAGAAAGCAGCTCACGCCATGTGAACGCATCAACGCAACATCCTCGACCGTGTGTATGCCACTCTCGGTCACAATCAGCCGGTCGTCAGGGATCTGATCCAGAAAGCCAAGAGTAATATCCAGCCTCGTTTCAAAGGTACGCAGATTCCGGTTATTGATACCCAGCAACGGCGCAGGCAGCGCCAGCGCACGCTCCAGCTCCACCGCATCATGCACCTCGACCAGCGCATCCATGCCAAGATGACCGGCCAGCTGCAATAATTCCAGCAACAGGTCATCTTCCAGGGCTGCCACAATCAGCAGGATACAATCGGCACCCAGCACCCGCGACTCGTACACCTGCCAGGGATCGACCATAAAGTCCTTGCGCAGTACGGGCAGGCTGCAGGCCGCTCGTGCCTGTTGCAGAAATACATCCGACCCTTTAAAAAAATCAATGTCTGTCAATACAGACAGACACGCCGCACCACCCCTCGCGTAACTGACTGCTATTTGTTCCGGATCAAATGCCTCCCGCAAAACACCACGACTGGGGGAGGCCTGCTTGATCTCTGCGATTACCGCAGCCTTGCCGGCATGCATTTTCCCCTGCAGACCGGCCATAAATCCGCGCACCGGGTCGGCATCAACAGCAGCCTTCTTCAAATCATCCAGCCCAACCGCACACTTGCGCGCAGCAACCTCTTCAAGTTTGCGAGCAAGAATTTTTTTCAGTATATCCGGCGTATCAATCGTATCAGGCATATCGCTCACACCGCATTGGAAACCTCAACCAGTGATTCATGCGTTTGTCTGGCCTTACCACTCTTTATAACTTCACTGGCAAGCACGACACCGTCTGCCAGCGATGACGTCAGACCTGCGGCATAGATTGCGGCCCCGGCATTCAAACGCACAATGTCACGTGCCGGGCCCGGCTGATTATCAAACACTGTTTTGATCATGGCCAGGCTCTGGCCTGCATTTTCAACAGCAATGGCTGACAGGTCTGCACGTTGCAGCCCGAAATCTTCCGGCGTCACGGTATACACCGAAATGTCACCATCCCTGAGTTCAGCAACCCGGGTGGGGGCGGCAATACTGATTTCATCCAGCCCGTCTTCTGCATGCACTACCAGCACATGCTCACTGCCCAGTTGCTTGAGCACCCGTGCCAGTGGTTCAACCCAGTCAGGGCTGAACACACCCAGCACCTGGTTGGGTGCACCGGCCGGATTGGTTAGCGGACCCAGCAGATTAAACAGGGTACGCACCCGCATCTCTTTGCGCGGCCCAATGGCATGTTTCATCGCACTGTGGTGCTGCGGCGCAAACAGGAAACCAACCCCGACCCGGTCTATACAGGCAGCCACCTGCTCAGGCGTCAGGTCCAGCTTCACACCGGCGGCTTCCAGCACGTCAGCACTGCCGGAACTGCTGGAGACCGAACGGTTACCGTGTTTTGCCACCCGCGCACCGGCGGCAGCCGTCACAATGGCACTGGCGGTAGAGATATTGAAGGTACTGGCGCCGTCGCCGCCGGTGCCGCAAGTATCAACCAGATGCGGCCCGTCCACATCAACACGGGTCGCCAGATCCCGCATGACCTTTGCCGCAGCCGCTATTTCATCGACGGTTTCACCCTTCATGCGCAGGCCGACCAGGAACCCGCCAATCTGCGCCGGTGTCGCATGCCCCGTCATAATGGATCGCATAACAGCTTCCATATCGCCAGCACTCAGATCACGTTGTTCGACAACACTCGCTATGGCTGTTGCTATATCCATTTCATCTCCAACTCAGCATTGCAATAAATCTTACTGTAGGAGCGGCTTTTAGCCGCGATTCGCGCCTGCACCCGATTAATCGCCGGGCATAAACAAGGCGCTCCTACTGTTCCAGAAAGTTTTTCAACAGATCATGCCCGCACCCGGTCAATATGGACTCCGGATGAAACTGCACACCCTCGACCGCCATGGTCTTGTGGCGCACTCCCATAATCTCATCCACAGCGCCTCCATCATCTGTCGTCCATGCAGTGACCTCAAGGCAATCCGGTAGCGAATCAGGCTCGATCACCAGTGAATGATAGCGAGTGGCTTCAAAAGGATTCGGCAGCCCCTTGAACACACCGGCATCACTGTGATGCATCATGGATGTCTTGCCGTGCATGATGGCACGTGCATGTCCGATACGCCCGCCAAATGCCTGGCCGATACTCTGGTGCCCCAGGCAAACACCCAGAATCGGCACGCGACCAGCAAACTGCCTGATGGTATCTATCGAGACCCCGGCCTCATTCGGCGTACAGGGCCCCGGCGAGATGACGATATTTTCAGGTTGCAGTTCCTCAATTTCCTGCAGACTGATCCTGTCATTGCGATGCACCCGTACATCCGCGCCCAACTCCCCGAGATACTGGACCAGGTTATAGGTAAACGAATCATAATTATCGATCATCAGGAGCATGCTCAGTGTCTCCCCTTCAAACCACGGCACGCCATGGCAACTGCGCGAAAAATGGCTCGCCCCTTGTTCATGGTTTCATCCCACTCATTGGCGGGCACAGAATCGGCAACAATACCGGCACCGGCCTGTATATGCAGGGTGCCGTTCTTGATTACGGCAGTACGGATCGCAATGGCAGTATCCATATTACCGGACCAGGAGAGATAGCCCACTGCCCCGGCATACACACCGCGTTTCACCGGCTCCAGTTCATCAATGATCTCCATGGCACGGATCTTGGGGGCACCGCTGACGGTGCCTGCCGGGAAGGTTGCGCGTAATACATCGATTGCGCTCATACCAGACTGTATGCGGCCCGTCACATTCGACACGATGTGCATGACGTGCGAGTAACGTTCAATCACCATTTTTTCGGTCAGCTCAACACTGCCCACCTCACTGACACGCCCGGCATCGTTACGTCCCAGGTCAATCAGCATCAGATGCTCGGCCAGTTCCTTCGGGTCGGCCAGCAAATCGACCTCCAGCGCCCGGTCTTCCGCCTCGTTCTTGCCGCGCGGCCGGGTACCGGCAATCGGACGCACTGTCACCACGCCATCCTCCAGGTGCACCAGAATCTCGGGCGAAGAACCAACGACATGAAAATCACCGAGATCAAGATAGTACATATAGGGTGACGGGTTCAGATTACGCAGGGCACGGTACAGATCCAGTGGTGGTGGCTCAAACGGGATCGACATACGCTGCGACAACACGACCTGCATGGCATCGCCTTCAACAATGTAGTCCTTGATGCGATCAACCGCTGCTTCAAAGCCCTCACGGGTAAACCCGGAAACAAAATCAGTCTCCTCTATTACACCGTCACTGTCCGAAGGCACTTTATACGCAGACGCCGTCGTTCGCAGCCGGGCTTCCAGCTCATCCAGTCGGGCTTCCCCCCATGCGAGGGCATCACCCTCTGCCGGGTCGACATGCACAATCAGCTGCAGGGTACCAGCCAGGTTATCGAACACTACCAGTTCATCAGATACCATCAACAGGATATCCGGACAGCCAATCAGGTCGGGTTTGTCAAAGGCAGCCAGGCGCGGCTCGATGAAACGCACGGTGTCATAACCAAAGTAACCGACCAGTCCTCCGTTAAACCGCGGCAGGCCCGGCAACTCGGGCGCACGATAACGTGCCTGAAATTTTTCTATCCAGGCCAGCGGATCTTCTGCAGATTCACTTTCGATGACTTCATTATCGCGCAGCAAGGTGACGTCATTGCCCTGGATACGCAGCACCGTTCTGCAGGGTAAGCCGATAATGGAATAACGGCCCCATTTTTCGCCGCCATGAACGGACTCGAACAGGTAGGAATACGGCCCGTCGGCAAGCTTGATAAAGGTACTCAGGGGCGTATCGAGGTCAGCAAACACCTCACGCGTGACGGGTATGCGGTTATATCCCTGGCCAGCCAGGTCCTGGAATTTTTCAGGTGTCATTACATTCACTTTTGAGAAAACCGGGTTGCACAAAACAGCAGTTGAAACAGCAAGATATCTGCTGCCATCGCCTGCTGACAAGGTGCTGTGCCAGGGTTGCCTCTCCAGTGAATAGCCCGGTGAATTGCATAGCTCTCTTCAAACTGCTTGTTCCAGTAACGGCTGCACCTCGACGAAGGAGTCGATCACTGCATCAGGTGCTGCTTCGCGAATATCAACGCCATGATTGTAGCCATAACTCATGCACACAATCTGAAACCCGGCTGCCCGTGCTGCCGCCACATCACTGACCGAATCACCGATCATCAGCGCATTGGCAGGCTCGCATCCAAAAAACTCAGCAGCGTGCAATAACGGGGCAGGATCCGGTTTCTTGGTGCTTAATGTATCACCACTAATGACAATTGAAAAATCATCGAAAATGCCAAGATCCTTCAACAGGGGCTCGGTAAACTGCGCCGCCTTGTTGGTCACACAGCCAAGGCGATAAGCGGCTGCCTTGAGCAGATCCATTCCTTCCCGCACCCCAGGGTACAGGCAGGATCGTTTCGAGGTGTTCTCTGCACATAAGTCCAGGAACAGCGGATAGGCGCGGTCAAAATCAGCCTCGTCAGGTTCACCCTGCAGGGCACCGACCAGTGCCCGTCGCACCAGGCGCTCCACTCCATTACCCACCCACTCACGCACACGTGCTTCACCATGGGGTGACCGGCCCAGTTCTGCCATCATGGTATCGACGCAAAACGCCAGGTCCGGCACACTGTCAACCAGCGTACCGTCCACATCAATCAGGATCATGTCAGGCTTGCGCATGTTCAATCCGTCAGGAGACGGCCTTTGCAATTTCTGCACGCATGGCATCGATGGTTGTCTTGTAGTCATCAGCACCAAAAATGGCTGAACCGGCAACAAAGGTATCGGCACCGGCAGCGGCAATCTCGCCGATATTGTCAACCTTCACCCCACCATCAATTTCCAGGCGGATATCACGGCCACTGTCATCGATGATCTTGCGTGCTTCACGCAACTTGACCAGCGCCTCGGGAATAAAACTCTGCCCGCCAAACCCCGGGTTAACCGACATCAGCAGAATCATGTCGACCTTGTCAATCACATGCTTCAGATAATCCAGCGGCGTGGCCGGGTTAAACACCAGTCCGGACTTGCAACCGTTCTCATGCACCAGCGACAGCGAACGATCGATGTGCTCGCTGGCTTCGGGATGAAAGGTAATATAGGTAGCACCCGCCTTGGCAAAGTCAGGAATAATCCGGTCTACCGGCTTCACCATCAGGTGCACATCAATATCAGCGGTCACACCATGGTTGCGCAATGCTTCACACACCAGCGGGCCAATGGTCAGGTTTGGAACGTAATGATTATCCATTACATCAAAATGCACGATGTCGGCACCTGATTCCAGTACATGTGTAACCTCTTCTCCCAGACGGGCGAAATCTGCTGACAGAATGGAAGGAGCTATCTTGTAATCGGCCATGTTGTTGTCCTCACTCAAGAATTCAAAGGAATGTGTAAAAAATAGAACGCGCACTTTACCCTAACAGGGCAGAACTTGCAGCATCCTGCAACGGAAAACACGGTAATAATCATGTCTCACTGCAGAAACCGGCCGGACCACATGCACTGCCACACAACCTCAATCAATTCCTTGAATTTATTGTCTATTTGTCACTTTTTCCTGGCGAACAACCCACACCATCCGGAGACATCATGAGCAGCAATGATGATCAAGGCAGTCACCTGTCAGCCGTGCTTTTATATTAATTGCATACAGTTATATCGTTTTCCAAAAAACTGCCTGAGATTACGGCTCGCAGAGTACCAAGATCGAACCGATAGAAACGCCAATACTTTATCGTAAGCGCCTCTCTGCACAGAGACCGGCAGGCCACCGGTCGCCACTATAAATAAGCCAATACTGAACTGCTTGCCAATTACTACTACAAGTTTTATAACTGCTGCACGGAAGTTTGAATTTTACCGGATAGTAGAACATGGTAGCGAACCCACGCAGCTGTGAAAGCAAGGGAGAGACTGGTTATGGCAAACAAATATGAACCGCATGTTGGTGACTGGTACAAATCCATCAATGGTGACAGATTCGAGATCGTTGCACTTGACAAGGATGTATCAACCATGGAAATCCAGCACTTTGACGGTGCCGTTGAAGAACTGGACTTTGATTCCTGGGAAGAAATGGAAATCGTTACCATTGAACCACCGGAAGACTGGTCCGGTTCACTTGATATAGAGCGTGCAGACTACGGTGTAGATCTTGAGCTGACGTCACCAAATGACAACATCAACCCGCTGGATGAGCTTGAATAGATCCAGGAACAGTTTGCGACAACCGCTCTGCTGAAACACCAGCCCCGGATACCCCGCTAAAATAACACTCAACCACCTCCTCCTGTTGCCGATAATCTTTTTAAGGCAATTGCAGGAGGTTCACTATGGCTGTTATCTATGACATCTCTACAGGAAAAATCATACCGGAAAACACCGGGGTAACCAGGCTGGACGATTATGCCGGACTTCCCGAATGCAACACTGCGTTGCAACCGGTACACACAGACGCGACACATGAAGAAACAGCCCCCTGTGATGACTACATGACGGTGATCCGGGAACTACTTAAGGAACTTTAAAGTAAAGTTCGCCGCCGTATAACAGCACCGCGCTAACGCGCACTGTTAAACACGAACAATAACGCACCGGCATCTGCAGCAAGACACACAAAATCAAGACCGGTAATTCAGATACTGCCTGTCACTTATTGCCCGGGAAAAACCTATCCATCAGCACGACCACGACACCTGCTTCGATGCTCACTGGCACCGCTGCAAGGCTATCACCCTTGCAGGGACCTGCAACACATTTACCATCATGCAACTGAAACAATGCGTCATGTGTTGCGCATTGAACATAGCCCTTGTCAAGGCTCAGGAACTGATCGGGCACCCAATCCAGCGGACCACCCGTGTGCGGGCAATTGTTCAGATAGCCAAATATCTGTTCGCCTTGCCGAACGACAAAGACATCGTGAAGCTGCCCGCCATGCGTCACCGTCATCCCGCGACTACCCGGATCATCCAGTTCATCCAGCCGGCAGATAACAGTCCGGGAGCGTGTAATGTCAGTCATGGCATTTCGCTAAAGAGTCAAACCGTCAAAACCAGTCTGACCACATTTGTTACCGGCCAGCAGGCAGGCGCGGGCAAGTATTCCTTCAATATTCAGCGCCTCCAGATAACCGCTGATGATACCTGCATTGAACGTATCACCGGCACCCAGCGTATCAATCACCTTTGCAGGCAGAACAGCCGGATGCCGGTATTCCCTGCCATCCCTGCCCAGCGCCGCAGCGCCTGCGTCACCCCAGGAGCAAAACAGGTCCGCCCCCGAACAATCCGCAGACACGGATTGCAGTAGTGCCAGCGGATCGGTAAACCCCCGCGTACCGGCATAGCTTTTTGAAAACATCAACACATCTGCCAAAGGAAACAGGGATTCGATTTCGTCACGCGGCTTCTCTATTTCCAGTGAGCAGCAGGTAGCCGGAGAAATCTCCCGTACCCGTTCAAGCATTTGCCGTACGCCGACCACATTCCGTCCTTCAAAATGCAGCCAGTCAAGTGGCTTTAGATCGATTGCGCTGAATGCTGCAAAGCTGTACTCCGGCAGGTCACGGAAATGTGTAATGGTACGCGAACCGGTCTGCCTGCTGATAATGACCGAGGACACCGGCATACTGCCCGCACCTGATTGCTCACAGGCAGAAATATCAATGCCGTGACGGGTCAGGTCATCAGCGACCAGAATACCCTCGGCATTATCCACCAGCACACCGGCCCAGCGACAGCTCAGGCCCAGTTGACTGAGCACAACCAGGGTATTGGCCGTATTGCCGCCACGCTCCAGCCTGCGGTTGTAACAGCGTATCTCGTCATTTTCATCCGGGTAGCAGTCAACCAGATGAATAATATCAAGCGTTGCATTACCGATACCAAGAACGACTGTCATGCTGGCAGACTACGTTCATTCACGGTTTTGTCAACCATGTAACAGAATGGTCCCGGCAGAAACATGCAACAGGGACAGACCAGGTCTGGACAGGCCTGTTTGTTATTATTCAGCAGCCGTTCAACAAGAGAAAGATAGAGACATCCGCCACGGAATTACACAGACAAACACGGAAGAATAAAGACCTTAATAGAATTATATCCGTGTAATTCCGTGTGCTTCCGCGACAATCAAAAGAAACTTGCTCTCAGATTAAATGAGCACCATCAATTATTGCGCACAACGCGGAAGCCAAGGTTATCAAGCCGCGCATCCTGATTATACTGCCCGCGCTTGGCGTTACGCAGCGTATCCAGCGGACTGGTATAACCACCACCGCGCACCACTCGCTGAGTACATTCCGGCGTCATCCAGGCACTGCCATCGTCCGGCACCCCGGTATAGCTTTTATGGTAACAGTCTTCCGTCCACTCCTGTGCATTACCTGCCATATCGTGCAGGCTAAAATCATTGGCCCTGAAACTGCCCGCCGGCGCAGTACGAGAACCGTCCCACTGACTGCCACAGTTAAAACAGTTCGCCGGTTTAACATCCACCTTGCTGTCCCACCATACCTTTGCAGTATTACCCGCGCGGGCCGCATATTCCCATTCAGATTCTGTTGGCAACCGGTATTTATTGCCGGTCTTTTTCGACAACCAGGCAGCATATGCCCGCGCATCATTCCATGAAACATTGATAACAGGCCGCTCACCACGCCCCCATGACTCGTCATAGGGCAAACGGCGGCCTGTGGCACGCGCAAATTTATCATATTCTGCGAACGTGACTTCATGCTTGCTGATGGAAAAACCGGGCAGGGTCACATTGTGGCGCGGACTTTCATCAAAGTTCAGTGAATTACCGGGACTACCCATCAAATACTCAGCAGCCGGTAACGCGACCATCACCGGCCCTTTTGAACCACCTTCCAGAGTATCCCGAAAAGACCGGATGGTTGTTACCGGGGCGGGCTCGGATACGGGTGCAATCCCGGGGGCAGGAACAACTTCTTCCGGCGGGATTTCTGCAACCGGCTCTGCGACTACCAGAGGAGGTGTCACTATGGCTACAGGCGTCTTGTCCTCAACTGGCGGCTCAACAGGCTTGGCGGGCTTGCTGACCGCAGTTACCGGCGCAGCCGTTGTCAACAAGGGCTCATCTCCGTCTGTATGCTTATCAACAATCGTGTCCTCAATGCTAATAATACCCGACAACGGATTTCCGGAACCTATCAGCAACCAGGCTGCCAGCACCACACCACCGACAACGCCAAGACCGATAGCCGTGCCCAGCCAGCGCCGCTGATTGGTGCCCTTGTCGACTGATACCCGAGAGGGTTGCCCGCTGTCCTTGTTACTGTCAACAGATTTATTCCTGGTGTCCGACGCCGCGGTCTTTGCCGCCGTCTGCTGCGCCTCATGGCGATCACTTTCTGCCACGTCTGTTTCAAGTGAAGGTACGCGTACCGGGGTACTGGTTACCGCCTCACCAGTATTTTCCCGCAGCACATTGACTTGCTCAATCAGCTGATCGCGGGCAGCCTCTGCCTCGGCCCGCAGACGCAACGCAATCGCCATGTTCTTCTTGCTCTCGCCTAATTCCTGGCGCAGTTTCTCCGGATCCTCTACCTGTCCCTGGCTGCCCACATTCATCAGGCCCCTTGCAACCTCGACCTCGCCACGCAGAGCATTCATCTTTTCACGCAAGGTCTGTTGCTCATCCAGGGCTGCATCACGATCCAGCGTCAGTTGCTTCAGCTGCGATTCAAGCTGCGTGATAGTGGACACTGCCTGCTGATTTTGCTCTTGCATCATGTCCAGATCGACCTGCCGGCGGTCCTTTTCCTGCCGTGTCAAATCGGCGACTTCTGCATGCGCCTTTTGCAATTCCTGCTGCAAGGTGAGCATCTGTTCTTCAGACTGCCCCTGTGCCTCTATCAAATCCCGCAGGCGCTCCTGCTCCTCTTCCCGTCCGGCATCCCTGGCCTCTTCTATTGCTCCGGACTGGTTCGTCAGGTTAGTTTCATGCTCGACGGCAATTGCCGTCAGTTGTTCTTTCAGCTCACGCTGGCGCGCAGCCATTTCTGCACGCTCTTCAGCCCGTGCCTGGCGTTCCGCATGCAGCTCTTCCCGAAGATTGTCCAAATCCGCCTGCGAGCCATCACGTGTATTCTTGTGATCAGTCGTTGTCTGCTCCAGCTTCTTGCGCAACCGGTTAATCTGCCCTTGCAGCTCTTTCTCATTATCATTCTTGCGCATCAGGTCCTCATGCGCCTTCTGGATGGCTTCGTTATGCTCCTGCTCAAGCTCCCGGGTACGCTCGGTCTGCTGTTCCAGTTGCAAGTGACCGTCTCCATGCTGCTGTCGCAATGTTTCAAGTTCTTGATCAAGGGCGCTCCGAACCTCCCCCGACTGCAATATTTCCTGCTGTAAATCCCTTATCTGTACGTCCTTGTCACCACCCGACTGTTCAAACCCGGTAGCCCGTGCCTGTTCTGCCTCCAGCTGTTCCTGCAACAGCTGCAGCTCTGCTGCTGAACTACTGGCCACCCCGTCTGCCTGCTCTTTAACTGCTGCAAGCTCACTTTCCAGATGCGTCTTTTCCTCAATGGCGGTATTCAGTGTCTGCTGCAGTTGCTCTCGCTCCGTCGCCGAGAGCTCAAGATCATCGGTATGCAATGACTGTTCATTTCTGAGCGCTACATTCTCGGACTCCAGTCGCTCAATCTGCTCCCGTGCCTTGTCAAGGTGTTCCTGTTGTTCTTTCTCAACACATTCCCTGTTCTCTTCAGCCCTGGCCTTGACCTGCTCCAGTTCCTTATGAAGCTTTTCAATAGCATGCTGTTCACTTCCCATCGCCTGCTGCAAGGTGGCACGCTCGGTCTCCCACTCGGCCTGCTGCTTCTGCAATGCATCTTCAGTTGCCTGCCTGGCGCCCTGCTGGTTACCGGCATCTTCCTTATGCTCGTCCAGCAACAGCGCGGCTTCACGCAATTCTGTCCGTAGTTTCTCATTGTCCTGCTGCAGGGACTGCACCGTCCCGGAAACTTCTTCCCGGTCCTCTGATATCGCCGATAGCTCCTGTTGCTGCTTGTCGAGCAATGATTGCAGTTCCCCAACCTGCTGCTCCAGCACCTGCTGCTGTTCTTTTGCCTCATCCAGCGTGGCTTCAAGCCCCTGCTCGCCTGTCTCCACCTCTGACTGCAAGTCATCAAACCGCTTAGTCAATCCGGAATTTTCTTCCTGCAGCGCCAGTGCACGGGCAGATTCATCCGCCAGCCTGCCGGCAAACGCATCAACTTCCTGCTGCAGACTGTCAAGGTCCCCCTGCAACTTTCCTGACAGCTCTGTTTGCTGCTGCAGCTGTTCCTGCAATTCCTTGTCAGAAGCCTCGCGCTCGGTATCGTGTGTTCTGGCCTCCTCCTGATAATCGGCTATCGTCAGGCCAGACGCGGCCAATTCCTTCTGCAACTGTTCAACCAGATCCTGCTGCTCCTGCAACCGGCTTTCAGCTTCATTCAGCAATTCAGTACCTGCTTCATCCGACTTGATAACATCGGATTCAAGTACCGATACACGCTCATTGGCCTTTTCCAGCGCATCCTGCAGTTGCTGCATTTCCTGCTGTGCCGACCGCCTCGACACCGCATCCTGTTCCAGCACACGGCACTCTTCCCGGGCAATCTCGACCTGTGACTGACCCTCGCTTAACTGATTATCCAGCTGTCCAAGCTCCAGCTTGTGAGCATTCATCACATCTGTATGCTGTTCCTGCAAGGCGGCATACTGATCCTGCAGCAACTGCATTTCATCCGCATCACTTTGCACCTGCGCATACAGCGAGCCCAGCTTTTCTCCTGACTCACCAAGCTCACCACGCAACTGTTCGAGTTGCTCTGCATCAGTCTTTGTCTGGGCATATAAATCACTCAGCTTGTCACCCGACTCGCCGAGCTCACCACGCAGTTGTTCTATCTGCTCCGTCATACGAACTTCAGCAGACTGGCTTTCCTTTATCTCTGCAACCAGTTTCTCTTTGTCTGTGCGTAATGACTCCAGTTCCTCATTATGTGCTGCAGGCACTCCTGACACTGCTTCATCTGCTGCACCGATATTGTCTGTTGCTGACTGGTTGACGGAATCGGTATTAGCCACATCAGCTGCAGGCTTGTCGGTGACCGGTGCATCCGCAGGCACGGCTTCTGGCTCAGGACCGGGAATACCGCCCTCCAGCACATACACATCAAACCCCTTGTGACTTAACAGAAAACCGGCCGATTCACTGCGCCGGCCGGTATCACAACAAATGATATATTTCGTATTAAAGACCAGTTCGGACATTTCATTGCGCAGGTTCGAGAGCGGCATGTTAACGCTATCCTCGAACGATCCGCCTTCATATTCATCCGCAGTCCTGACATCGACCCAGACCGCATCCTCATCGACCATGGCAGCCGCCTGTTTATAATCAACACGCTTGACCAGCTGATTCTTGAGCAACTCGATAAAGTCTTCTTTTGCCAGGCGCATCAGCAAACCATCGGTCAGCATGGTCACCGTTGCATTGCGTTTTTTATCCGATACCAGTGCATCTTCACCAAATGAGGTGCCGTCACCAAGCTCGGCCAGGAACTGCGCTTCAGCGTCCGGTGAATCCTTGCGGGTTACTACACAACGGCCTTCATGAATGGTATAGAAATAATCGCCGGCATCACCCTGCTGGATCACGACATCGCCGGCCTTTACCGGGTATGACTGCATCTTGATCAGCAGGCTCTGTATCATTGCCGGAGGAATCTTTATAAAGGCCTCCGTCTGCAGAATACGGGTCATCCAGTCCTGGTTATCATCTGCCCCGATTTCAACAACTTCGGCACTACTCGACTGGTCCCAGGTCAAAAACACATCCAGCAACCCTGAATCTATCCTTGCGATAATGCACTTCTTGACAGCACGCGCTGACAGGGGTCTTGGCTGCTGATTGGAAATGGCATAACGGCTCATGTCCGTGTCGGCCTCAACCTCGCTGGCGACCTTGCGAAAGCCGTCAATCAGATTGATCTTGCCTTCAAGCAAAAAGATGGACTGGTTGTCCTTGTCACCCTTGCGGAACAGGTAGCGTCCCGCCAGCACCTCTTCAACAATGATTTTTTCCGACACTTTCCTGAAGCGCTCCGGAGAAAGTGCATTCAGGGGAACGAGCTCCTGAAGGAGCTTTTTATCAACTATTAGCTTTTTCGCAGTGCGCATATCCACCTGATCCAGTGTATTCCAGCCGGTTATCAACAACCCCGATTGCCAGGGTCCGTTACAGCCATTTGCCGCATACTGCTTATCGGCTCATCAGGGTTGATATTTAGCAGCCAGCGACCACCCCCCCGATAAGGTTGCGCCGGGCTGCTTGCGAACATGAACCGGCCAGCATGCAAACGTTATTCAACAACAGGTCACAGCAAGATCTGTCCAACGGCAGATTAGCGGTGACAGCCGTGAAAAGACGGATAAAGCAGCCTGTCGCACCAACCCCATTCAAG
>DMKK01000231.1 GCA_003454335.1 Gammaproteobacteria bacterium
TTCATCAGCTTCATTGTGTCCGTGGCGGCGGTAACACACCAGATCAATAACCACATCTTTCCTGAACCGCATACGATATCCCAGTGCCACCCGGGTAATAAAAAGTACCGCCTCCGGATCATCGCCGTTAACATGGAAGATGGGCGCATTAACCATCTTTGCAACATCCGTGCAGTACAGCGTGGAACGTGAATCCTTGACATGGCTGGTGGTAAAACCGATCTGGTTATTGACAACGATGTGCACGGTACCCTTTGTCGAGTAACCACGCAGACCGGACATGTTAAATGTTTCCATCACCACACCCTGTCCGNNATCTGGTTATTGATAATAATATGCACCGTGCCCTTGGTGGAGTAACCACGTGACTGGGACATATTGAAGGTTTCCATCACCACACCCTGTCCGGCGAAGGCAGAATCGCCATGAATAACAACCGGCAGTATCTTGCTGCCATCCATGTCACCATAGCGTTGCTGGCGCGCACGCACCGACCCGTGGACAACCGGCGAGACAATTTCCAGGTGCGATGGATTAAAGGCCAGCGCCAGATGCACCAGACCACCGGGCGTCCTGATGTTCGATGAAAAACCCTGGTGATACTTCACATCACCGGAAATATGCAAGTGGTCATGCACATCCTCGAATTCCGAAAACAGCTCCGAGGGCAATTTCCCCAGGATATTGACCAGCACATTCAACCGCCCCCGGTGTGACATGCCCATGACAACTTCCTTCACACCCTGCGCACCCGAGCATTCTATAAGTTCTCCCATCAGGGGAATAAGACTCTCGCCACCTTCCAGTGAGAAGCGCTTCTGGCCAACGTATCTGGAATGCAGGTAACGCTCGATTCCCTCGGCCGCTGTCAGCCGCTCCAGTAACCAGCGCTGCTTTTCAGTTGTCAGGTGCGGATGTGACTGCACACTTTCGAGACGCTGCTGTATCCAGCGTTTTTCCTCTGTTGCAGAAATATGCATGTACTCCGCACCCACTGTTTCAGAGTAAGTGCGGTTCAGTAAAAACAGGATTTCTTCCAGGGTGGCCTCATCCGGGCCTACCAGTGAACCGGTCTGGAATACTGTAGCGAAATCTGCTTCTGACAGCTCGTGGTAATTCAGGTCCATTTCGGGCGCCAGTTCCGGTTCGGTTCGGCGCAACGGATCGGTCCTGGCATATTGATGGCCACGAAAGCGGTAGGCATTGATTAACTGGAGTACACGTACCTGCTTGCGTTCCTGCCCAAGGCGGGCACCCGTCAAGCGTGCAATGCGGTGACCACGCAAACGCCCGGTCAGCTGTGAAAATTCCCGGCGCAGCTCGGAATGCAGGATATCCCCGCTGTCCTGCCCGTTGACCTGCGGGAGGCCAGCAAAGTATTCACGCCATTTTTCAGGGAGGGAGTCAGGGTCACGCAACCAGGACTCGTACAGGGACTCAAGGTAAGCACCGCTGCCGCCATCCAGCAGCGAGGTTTGCTGCAGCATATTCATCCATTGCTTGCTCATGACGCGTTGGCTCCTGCCTGGCGGACAATCATGCGTTCGATCCGGCTTCTGCTACAAATAAATATATAAGGTCTATCGCTGACTCAATGCGTTTCTTTAGACCTGTCATTTACACAGGTGTTGATTCCTCCGGGTTACCTGCAGGTCAGGCCCTGTCCGGCATCATAGGTAGCCCGCGTCGTGATGTAAACCGCAGTCCGCATATCTCGGCCCTCGATGCGCCATACGGCCTGGCGCCACTGCACAGGTAACTGGAGAGGCTGCATTATTTAGCCACCATGCCGATAGCATTAACTGTCGTCAAAGCCCGCAACGGCAGGCGCATCAATTGCCGGTGCATACTCATGCATGAAGTTGATTTAAAGAAAATACAAGGAGTTGTACTATTGAACCCGGTTAGCACTGCCCACATCTCAATCCCGGTCAAGGGCAGTCAACGATGATTAAACTGCCACTTTCACTGCGTCTGACGACGGGATTTGTGGTCATGATGATCAGCATCCTGCTGCTGTGTGAATCACTCAACTACCATTTCGAATATCTGGCTGTTGTCATTACTGCCATCGCAGTGCTGGGCGCTGCCATTTCACTGTTGATCATTTCACGAAGCCATGATCGTATCGATCTTTCCACAATGGCACCGCTATTGCTCGAATCAACCCTGGATGCACTGACAGAAGGTGTTGTCCTGCTGGATAACCGGGAACGCATCATCATCGTCAATGCCACCTTTGCTGAAATCATTGGTACCACGTCGGCTGCTCTGAAAAATATTTCCATCTCAAAATTTGGCTGGAAATTCACAAACAACTATGAAAACGAAATGCCATGGACAGTTGCAATTCGTGATGGCAGCAGGCAGACGGACAAACAGATGTGCATGTCAGGGCATGCCGACACGCAGAAAATATTTGTTGTAGACAGCGTACCGGTGAGGGATTCCAGCGGAAAAAACAGTGGCGTCATGATCACCTTTGATGACGTTACCCGACAGGAAGAAAAGAACGACAAGCTGGAGAGCATGCTCGGCATGCTGAAGAAATCCCGTGATGAAGTCAGGCGACAGAACGAAGTATTGCAGGAGCTGGCAACCCGTGACTCGCTGACCAACTGCCTTAACCGCCGTTCCTTCTTTGAAAAATACAACACTGTATTCCGGGCTGCGCAACGTGACGATCACAATGTGACCTGCATCATGACAGATATTGACCTGTTCAAGTCAATCAACGACCGCCATGGCCATGCCATTGGCGACGAGGTCATCAAGCAAGTCGCCGACACACTGAGCCGGTCACTGCGTTCAACAGACAGTGTATGCCGTTACGGTGGAGAAGAATTCTGCGTCATTCTCCCGGGCATGGATCTTTCACAGGCAGAGATCATGGCGGAACGTGCCCGCCAAAACATCGCGCGGCTCGATATTATCGACGAGTCTGACAACACGCCCGTGTCTATTACATCCAGTTTTGGTATTTCCTCCAATGAACATCAACCGGCAAGCCTGTCCGAGCTGATTGACCGTGCAGACAAGGCCCTTTACCAGTCCAAGCATACCGGTCGCAACTGCGTCACCCTCTGGAACAGGCAGGAAAACGATTCACCCCCGGATACAGACAACAAGACACCGCTACCCGGCACTGACTCCCGGGACAATACAGCTGCAGTTGACAACGCGGCTGGCCCTGAGGTGGCATCTGGTTGCGATACCCTGACCGGGCTGCCTAACCGGCATGAATTCCATAACAGCGTTGCCAGTGCGGTGCAGTCATGCCGCGCCACCGGGCAACACGCATCCATCATGATGCTCGATCTCGACATGTTCAAACGTATCAACAGTACCCACGGTTACGCTGTCGGCGACAAACTGCTCAGGGTTGTCAGCGGCAGACTCACCGAGGTTCTGCGCAATACGGATACAGTTGCACGCCTGACAGATACCAGTGGCACGACTTCTATCTATCGCCTCGGCGGAGACGAATTCGGCATCCTGCTCACCGGGCTCGACTGCACCGAGTTCACCGGACAAATAGTCAACCGCGTAATTGAATCAGTAACCAGGCAGATTGATATACAGGGCAACGAGTTTCATCTTTCGTGCAGTGTTGGCGTCAGCCTGTTCCCCGACCATGGTGCGAGCGCCGAGGCACTCGTGAAAAATGCCAGTACCGCGCTGTACTACGCAAAACTCCAGGGACACAATATCTCCCGGTTCTATGATGAAGACCTGAACAGGGAATCGCTAAAGAGCCTGAAACTCGAGAACGACCTGCGACATGTTATCGAGAGAAATGAGCTGGAACTGTACTATCAGCCCAAGGTAGATATCGCCACCGGCAAGGTAAGCTCGGTGGAAGCACTGGTGCGCTGGCACCACCCGGAACTGGGTATGATCCCGCCCGGCGAGTTTATACCCGTCGCTGAAGAGACCGGCCTGATAACCACAATAGGAGACTGGGTGCTGGAGTCTGCCTGCCAGCAGTTAAGGCGCTGGCAGGATGCCGGCTACAGGGATATTTCTGTAGCGGTTAACCTGTCTGCCGTACAATTCAGTCAGCAGGACCTGCTCAAACGAATTCTTACCACCCTGAATAAAACCGGCGTCTGTCCCGGCCAGCTGGAACTCGAGATTACTGAAAGCACAATCATGCAGCATCTCGATGCAGCCGCAAAGACCATGCGTGCATTACACTGTTCCGGCATGCAGATCTCCATTGACGATTTTGGAACCGGTTACTCCTCGCTGAATCATTTGAAACGTTTCCCGATTAACACCGTCAAGATTGACCGTTCCTTTATTCGTGACATCACCACTGATTCCGACGATGCGGCTATCGTCAGTGCAATTATTTCAATGGCCCACAGCATGGATCTCAAGGTGATTGCTGAAGGAGTTGAAACGGCTGAACAACTCAATGTCCTGCAAGACCTGCATTGCAATGAAATTCAGGGCTTCCTGTTCAGTCCACCGGTGGCAACTGATGAGGCAACGGCATTGTTTGACGAGGATATGGAATCCCGATTGCAGCCTGTCGCGTCATGGCAAGCGCCTCCGGTTAATACTGATTGAACGCTCGCCAGTATCTGTAAAGATATGCTGACGTCTGCGCATCGCTCCCGGCAATATGCAGGAATTCCGAAGCGATCATCCATATGCAAAAAGGGCTGCACGAGCAGCCCTTTTTTGATCCGGAATAGTCTTCCCTACTGGCTGTTGTCGACCAAGTACTCAATAGCCCCCAGCAATTCTGCATCCGAACAGGTCATGCAAAGCCCCTTGGGAGGCATGGCCTTCAGACCATTGGTTGCATTGGCAATCAGGCTATCCATGCCCGCCGCAATGCGTGGTGCCCAGGCCGCAGCATCACCCAGTTTTGGTGCGCCCGCAGCGCCCGTACCATGACAGGCCAGGCAAGTACTGTTGTAAATTTCTTCACCGGATTTCGGGCCAGCAGCGGCCGTCGCTGCAGTATCGGCGCCAGATTCAGGTGCAGCTTCAGATGCTGGAGCGGGAGCAGCTTCAGGCTCTGACTCACCGGCGATATAGACTTCACCAACCGGCTTGATATTTTCTACCACAATCTCCTCTGGTTTATAGTCAGTAACGTCACTGGTCAAATTAGTGGCAATAATGACCAGAAAGATCGCAAATATGGCCAATCCGCCCATGATTATAAAAAACGTGGTAAAAAATTCTTTATCCTGACTCACTGTAATCTCCTGATTTACTTGGGAAGCACCTGATCTTCTGACAAGGCACCTGAAACGAATGCCGCCGAATTATACTGGAAACGCACAACACAGGAAAACTCGTGTAACAGACGTAAAATCAGTGACCTTCGACCATAGACCCGCCGATCAGATAGCGTTATCCTCCCTGTCCGCCCTGCGACAGGGCAGTCAGCGCCCGTAGCTCAGCTGGATAGAGTACCGGCTTCCGAAGCCGGGTGTCAGAGGTTCGAATCCTCTCGGGCGCGCCAACTAAAACAACAGCTTAGCTACCTTCCTTGGTCTCAGAAATTCTCATTGGCACACTCAGGGCACAGTGAGCAGTCAAAAACTGTTCGCTTGTGCCTCTCAATGAGGCATTTCCAATGGCTAGGTGCCTGTCGGACTTAGGCACCTCAAAGAATGCGATTATGACCCAGCTATGGATAGCAATGTGCACTTATTTGCTGTTGGCGTATGCCGAAGTTCGCATCAAAAACAGCATGGTCCATACAGCGCGTTATGAGAGTCTTGCAGCGCAGTTTATTTGAGCGTAGAAACCTTTTTGAAATACTGGCCCCATCGCTACCACCAGACAAAAAAGGCGAACCTCAATTGAGGTTCGCCTTATGAATTACAACTGTGGGACAGTAGTGGGCTGGATTCAGTTGCTGGTCGAATGAATTCGGCCAATGGCGCTAAACCGGGGTTTCGAGCGCACCAAACCAGCGTGACAGACGCTTTTCCCTTAACTGGAACAACCATCGGGTAAACGGTGACATCCGGTAGTCCTTCAGAATCTCAAGGCAGTGCGCCATGGCCAATTCTGCCATACCCTCGCCGGTCAGCTCTAGCCTGTCATAGCTGTTGATCAGCTTGATGTACTGTCCCAGGCTCAAATGTTGTCGCTGATCATTCGCATTGCGATACTGCATTGTAAGCTTGCATATTCTGAACAGCGGCATCTCACCTAACCGCGTCTCCTCCAGTAACGGGTAATACGCTTCAAACAGGCTTTTTCTGGACCTGACATAACCGTAAGCGGCCATCACCAGATGCAACAACGGTGTTGAGCGATCAGCTGACAGGTCGACCGCATATTCAGCCACCGCAAGGCACTCATCCCACTGTTTCTTGATACCCAGAGAAGCAGCCAGATAATAAAATCCGAAACCCGGTGCAGCTTTACGCTGGCGCCAGCCGGAACCTAGTACCGCTGCCTCCCGCTCCAGATAATGCTCATGCATGGCATACATCATGTTGGCCCACAACTCGTCGTTGCCTGTGATTTCTGCAGGGTAGGTATCCCTGATCCACAGCAGCAGTTTCTTTCGCAACGTGCCGGTGCCACCTACCCCGTCAAGCAAGCCATAGAGAAACTCTTCGCGGTTCCCGGCCATTCCCGCAAACTTCACCACGCGCTTGATCACTTCATCTTCCGGATCATCTATTGGCAACACCGAGCCCCAGGCGCGGGCAATATTGCCGGAGATCTGCTTTGCGGGGGTCTGTTCCATCTCGTACTCTATACGCGACAGGATGCTCGCAGTCGGTATCCGTTTGAACAACCAGGTGAGCGCCGTATTCAATGCCCATTCATCTGACTGCTCCTGTTTTAACAGAGCATCAAACCAGGTCTTTGCCTGCTCATCATTTTCTTTCTCGATTGAGAGGCGGATGGCACGCGCATAGGTCACCGCCCAGGGGAAACGCACCAGACAGATTTCCAGGACCTGTTCAGCAGTATCAAAATCGGCGGTGTCGGCAAGAAAGTCAAAATAGGTAAGCGCTGT
>DMKK01000203.1 GCA_003454335.1 Gammaproteobacteria bacterium
ACAACCTGGTGGAACCGCTGGACACCATGGATGATCGTATCAATCGCGCCTGGTCCCCCGTCGGTCACATGAACGCCGTAGTTAACAGTGACGCACTGCGCGAGACGTATAACGAGTGCCTGCCCGTGCTGAGTGAATATGGCACCGAAATGGGACAGCATGAAGGCCTGTACAAGGCGTTTCGACAGATCGCCGACGGCGACGAATACGCTCGCCTGGACACCGCACAGCAAAAGGTGATTAACAATGCACTGCGTGATTTCCGCCTCTCCGGCATTGAACTCGGTCAGGACGCACGCAACCGTTACAAGGAGATACTGCAAAAACTTTCACAACTCTCATCGCAATACAGTGACAACGTGCTGGATGCCACCAATGCCTGGCACAAGCAAATTAGCGATGAAGCCCTGCTTGCAGGACTGCCGGAAAGTGCACGGTCACTGGCAAGGCAAACCGCCGCACAGCGCGACCTGGATGGCTGGGTATTTACACTGGAGTTCCCTTCCTATTACCCGGTAATGACCTATGCTGATAACCGGGATTTGCGTGAAGAGCTGTATAGCGCCTATGTAACACGCGCTTCTGAACAGGGTCCTCACGCAGGACAATGGGACAACACGGCCATTATGGAAGAAATACTGGCATTACGCCATGAAGCAGCGCAGCTGCTGGGCTTTAATAACTATGCCGAGCGTTCACTCGCCACCAAAATGGCCGATTCCGTCGAACAGGTAATGAGCTTCCTCAATGACCTTGCTGAACGTTCAAAACCGTCCGCAATCCGGGAACTGGATGAGGTGCGTGACTTTACCCGTGAGCACGATAACAGCGATGACCTGCAGGCCTGGGACATCCCCTACTACTCGGAAAAATTGCGGCAGAAAAAATATGCCATCTCGCAGGAAGAACTGAAACCCTACTTCCCCGAACCACGCGTGGTCGAAGGCCTGTTCCTGATCGTGGCGCGTCTCTACGGCTTGCAGATTGAGGCAGTCGAGGATATCGATACCTGGCATGAGGATGTCCATTTCTACCGCATAAAAGATGCCAGCGGCGAAGTACGCGGTGAGTTTTATCTTGACCTGTATGCACGTCAGCACAAGCGCGGCGGCGCCTGGATGGACGAATGCATTTGCCGCCGCAGCACTGTAAAAGGACTGCAAATTCCGGTCGCATACCTGACCTGTAACTTCTCCCCGCCTATCGGTGACCAGCCGGCGCTGTTTACCCATGACGAGGTGATTACCCTGTTCCATGAATTCGGTCATGGCCTGCACCACATGCTGACACAGATCGATTACTCCGGGGTCTCCGGCATCAGCGGTGTTGCCTGGGATGCAGTGGAGCTGCCCAGTCAGTTCATGGAAAACTGGTGCTGGGAACGTGAGGCGCTGGACCTGTTTTCCGGACACTTTGAGTCCGGAGAAAAAATCCCGGATGAAATGTACCAACGCATGCAGCAGGCCAAAAACTTCCAGTCTGCCATGCAGATGATGCGGCAGCTGGAGTTTGCCAGCTTCGATTTCCGTATTCATCGCGATTACAACCCCGCCGGGGGGGCACGGATTCACGACACCCTGAACAGGGTGCGTGAAGAAATTGCCGTCATGCAACCACCGGCATTCAACCGTTTTGAAAACAGCTTTACGCATATTTTCGGCGGTGGATATGCGGCCGGTTACTACAGTTACAAATGGGCGGAAGTGTTATCTGCCGACGCCTTTTCGGCATTTGAAGAGACCGGCATATTTAACCGCGACACCGGTAATAAATTCCTTAACAGTGTCCTGGAACAGGGTGGTTCACGCGAACCCATGGAGCTGTTTGTCGAGTTCCGCGGGCGTGAACCGACTATTGATGCCTTGCTAAGGCACAGCGGTCTGGCAGCCTGATCATGAAAATCGCCACCTGGAACGTCAATTCACTCAAGGTCAGGCTGCCACACGTACTCGACTGGCTGGCAGCATCGCAGGCCGACATCCTGTGCCTGCAGGAAACCAAAACCATCGACGAGAACTTTCCCGTCGACAACATCGAGGCCGCTGGTTACCACGTGGTGTTCTCCGGTCAAAAGACCTATAACGGTGTTGCCATCATCAGCAGGGAAGAAGCCGGTGACATTATTACCGATGCACCGGGGCTGGATGATCCACAACGACGCATTCTGGGTGCCACCATTGGCGGCATCCGCATACTGAACCTGTATGTGGTCAACGGCCAGGAAGTCGGCAGTGAAAAATATGCGCACAAGCTGCACTGGCTGGACAAGGTGACTGACTACATCAGCGAACAGCTACAGCAGTTCGAACGCTTTGTGGTGCTGGGTGATTTTAATATTGCACCGGATGATCGTGACGTACATGACCCGGAAGCCTGGCACGAACGCATCCTGTGCAGCACACCGGAACGCGAGGCCCTGCAGAAAATACAGCAACTGGGCCTTGCAGATACCTTCCGCCTGTTTGATCAGGAAGAGCAAAGTTACAGCTGGTGGGACTACCGTGCGGCCGGCTTCCGCAGAAACCGCGGCCTGCGTATTGACCTGGTGCTTGCCAGCAAGTCACTGGCAGACAGCTGCCGCGCCTGTACCATCGACAAGGAGCCTCGCCGCCTGGAAAGACCCTCTGACCACACCCCGGTCATGGCCGATTTTGAACTATAAAGAACCATCTATAATTCTATATGACCATAAATAAACATATAACTCACTGTTTATATTAATGTTTATTTGGGCGACAAAAATCTCAGCCTTCCTGTTAATTCAAATATCTTCCTGAAAACACGCCGCCAGGCCGGCTGCCAAATCCGGGTACTGCAGTTCGATTCCCAGCTCCCTGAGTAGCTTGCTGTTGTCCATCCGGCGTGAATCCTGCAAAAAGGACAGCATGCCGGGGGACAGTACCGCCTGTGCCTCCTCGCGGTTTACCACCGGTGGCCGTGGTAAACCGGCCGCATCCGCCACCCGGAAAAAATAATCGGTCATATTACCGGGGTGACCGTCACTGACGTTGTAGAGCGTGTTGAAAATCGGGCTATGCATTGCCGCGACACAGATGGCCGCGAGGTCATCTGCGTGGATACGATTGGTATACGGTGTATCTTCCTCGCACAGCACGGGCGTGCCTTTACGCAGGCGCTCCAGGGGCAACTTCCCGGGTCCGTATATTCCCGGCACGCGCAGAATGAGCCACTGTGTTGCCTGCGCCTGGCTCCAGGCAAGCAACTGTTGCTCTGCATCCCGACGCCGATGACCACGGGGTGTGGCAGGGTTGAGTGGCTGTGCCTCCGTAATCCATGCTCCCTGGCAATCTCCGTACACGGCACTGGTACTGATATAGACAATCCGTCGGACAGACATCGCACCCCGCAAGGTGTCGAGGAACGCCCGCATCCGCAGGTCCTGCTGCCCGACCGGTGGCGGCGGTGCAAAATAGAAAATATCCGCCGACTGGCATTCCCAGTCGGCGCCGGATTCCCGCCGATCCAGATCAAGGCATACCGCCTTCACGCCGGTCGAGGCCAGCCGCTCCCTGCTCGCATCACTGCGGACAATGCCGGTTACGTCAAAGCGGCTTGCAGGCAGCAACGCAGCCACACGTCGGCCGATATCGCCGCAGCCCACGATTAGCACAGTTTTCTGTGGTTTATCTTGCATGATAAATCAGCGACAATGCCTGCTCATTTTAGTTTTTTTACACCTATTCATGACATATCAGGTCACAGTTCAGCCCAGCGGTCATACCTTTGGCGTGAAATCATCCGAATCCATCCTTGATGCCGCGCTGCGCCAGGGGATTATACTGCCTTACGGCTGTCGCAACGGTGCCTGTGGCTCATGCATGGGCACGGTGGCAGGCGGCCAGGTTGAGTATCCCGACGGTCCGCCGGCAGCCTTGACCACTGCTGATACAGCACAACAGCAAGCCCTGTTCTGTCAGGCACGCCCTGTCAGCGACCTGACCATCGAGGTACGCGAAGTCGAAGCAGCCCGTGACATCGAACTCAGGAACCTGCCCTGTCGGGTACACAAGCTCGAACACCTGGCGCACGATGTCATCCGGATCTACCTGAAACTGCCGGATACCGAACGCCTGCAATATCTGGCAGGACAGTACATTGACGTCCTGCTCAAGGACCATGCGCCCCGGGCATTCTCCATTGCCAATGCACCACACGACGACAGCTTTATTGAACTGCAAATACGCAATGTCAGCGGCGGTTATTTCAGCGCACAGGTATTTAACCAGTTGCAGGAAAAGGCCATGCTGCGCATTAAAGGCCCGCTCGGGACTTTCTTCCTGCGCGAGGACTCCGACCGCCCGGCAATCCTGATTGGAGGAGGCACCGGCTTTGCACCGCTTAAAGGCATGCTGGAACACGCCTTTCATAGCGGCCTTGAAAAACCTCTGCATTTGTACTGGGGCGTACGTGCCAGGCGAGACCTGTACCTGGAGGAACTACCTGCGCAGTGGCTGCAAGACCACACAAACTTCAGCTACACGCCGGTATTGTCAGAACCCATGCCGGAGGATAACTGGCAAGGAGCCACCGGCTTTGTGACCGATACAGTTATCAGGGACTACCCGGATCTCTCCAAACATGACATCTACATGAGTGGACCACCGGTCATGGTAGAGGCCGGACACAAACTCTTTATGCAGCATGGCATGGATGTGTCACGCTTCTTCTCGGACGCCTTTGAATATGCGGCACTGTCGGAGAAAAGTGACTAGCTCCCTTTAGGACTCGCGTAGCAATTAATTTTGAAGCGAGCCCTTAACCACTGCAACAATTGCGTCATCACTCGCATTGGCCGCCAGCAGCGGTTCCCGTTTAAAGCCTAGCTGCCTTGCCAGCACTGACTGGCGTTGGCTGACCACCACCAGTGATGCCTCACACAACAATGGCTGGCCAGCCGCACCAGCCATATCAAACAGATTTTGCAGGGTTTCATTACTGGTAACGGTAATGAAACCCAGGTAGCCAGGCTGCAGCAATTCCAGCATAGCGGCTGCATCAACGGCCGGACAGGCGCGCCGGTAAACCTCCACATAGTCCACTTCGGCACCACGCTCTGTCAGGGTATCGTGCAAGTACTCACGCCCGCCGTTGCCACGGAAAATAGCCACGCGCTGCCCGGTCATATCCTGCAGATCATCCAGTGCCAGTAACGCTTCACTGTTGAACTGGTGTTCAGGGACATAGTCTGTCGACAGACCGTAGGGCAATAGCGCCTCGGCCGAACGTGCACCGACCGTGGCAATGCCGGTTTCCTCTGGCCACTCACGCCGATCCAGAACAAACTCCACACCCCTCTGAACAGCATTCACACTGACAAATACCACCAGATCATAACTGTCCAGCTCATCGGACACTGTCTCAAGTTCATGCAGATTCACAGGGTCCAGTATTTCAATAGTCGGCAACCGTATAGCCTCATAGCCGGCCTTCTCAAGCAGTGCACACAAGCGTACGGACTGTCCCGCCGGCCGGGTAACCAGCAGGCGCAGCTTGCTATTCGCCACTCAACAACTCGTCAAGTATCTGCCCGGCCCCGCGTGACAGCAGCTCATCCGCCAACTGTTTCCCCAGGACCGCCGCATCCGCTGCCGGGCCACTGATGTCGCCGCGAATAATTTCCGTGCCATCCGGCCGCCCCACCAGGCCGCGCAATTCAATGCCGGCACTCCCGATCACGGAATACCCGGCAACCGGTGCCTGGCAGCCGCCGGCAAGTGTGGCGTTCATGGCACGTTCTGCCTGCGTACGCTGCCCGGTAACGGCATGGTGCAAAGGCTCAATCAATGTCTTTATCCGCACATCATCGCAACGACATTCAATACCAATCACACCCTGTGCGATGGCCGGCAACATGAGCTCAGGCGTCAGGGCGGTTGCGATACGCGCTTCCAGACCCAACCGTATCAGCCCTGCGCATGCCAGTATGATGGCATCGTAATCTCCCGCATCCAGCTTGCCCAGCCGGGTGCCAACATTGCCACGCAGGTCCAGAATCTCCAGATCCGGTCGGCGCGCACGTAACTGGCACTGGCGCCGCAAACTGGATGTCCCGACACGCGCACCCTCGGGCAGCGCATCAATGGAGGCATAGTTACCTGATACAAAGGCATCCCGCGGGTCTTCTCGCTCAAGAATTGCGGCGATACAGAGCCCGTCAGGCAGCTCTGCCGGCACATCTTTCATGGAATGGACGGCTATATCTGCACTGCCCTCCAGCATGCCCTGCTCAAGCTCCTTGACAAACAACCCCTTGCCACCGATTTTTGCCAACGGGCTGTCGAGGATACGATCACCTTTGGTACTCATGGTAAGCAGCTCGACCTGTAGCCCTGCATGGCATTCCAGCAGGCGGGCGCGCACATGTTCCGCCTGCCACAGCGCCAGCGGGCTTTTACGTGTTGCAATACGAAGTAAATTTGTTGACATAAGCGGCTAACCGGTCACTAAATAGTGATGTAATGAAACGAATATTATACAAGCCTGCAGTTTTCGGGTGTGCATTATTGTGGCTGCTTGCAGGGGTTTTGCAGGCAGACATGCGCGTTCCCGTGGCAGACAACCTGCATCAGGATGGCAGGCAGGCGCTGGCACGGCAACTGCCGATATTACTCGCCTTCTCGGCAGATGATTGCAGTTACTGCGAACTGCTGGAGCAGGATTTTCTGCAGCCCATGCTGCTCAGCGGTGAATACGAGGACAGCATTATCATCCGGAAACTGATCCTTGACAATGGTTCAAGCGTCATGGACTTCAACGGCCAGCAAATAGCAGCAACCCGCTTGTCTGACCACTACCGGGTGTTCGTCACGCCCACCATTTTATTCGTGGATGGTAATGGCAGGGAACTGGCTGAACGTATGGTCGGGATTAACACGCCGGAATTATTTGGCGGCTATCTGGATGCCTGCGTGGAAACGGCCCTGGCAAGCATCAGGAACCCGGCCACCCTGGCAACCCTGCACGGCTGCCGGCTTGCACAACCGGCAACGGGTACAAAACTATTCAGCTCTGCAGCGCCTTGACGAGTCTGCGGATATCAGCGGCGTGCCGCCGGCTGACCTCCAGGGTCTCCGCTATACCCGCCAGTTGCACCAGCACCTGCCCGTCCACACCTTTTGCCATTCCTGAAATATACTGCTTCGCCACCAGCGCATTGCGATGAATACGTACAAACTGATCGGCAAATTCCTGCTCCAGTCCCTTCAGCGTCTCCTCGATTAATACCTGCTTGTCTGCCGTACAGACCGTGACGTATTTTTGGTCGGCCTGAAAATAACGGATCGCTTCCACCGGAACCAGCTGCAGGCTGCCACGTACGCTTGCACAGATACACTGACGCCCCCCCGCCCGCTCATCCAGCTCATGCAATGATGCTGTCTGCACGCGCGTCAGGCGCTGCGCATGTTGCAGCGCCTCTTCCAGCCGCTCCTGCCGGACCGGCTTTAGCAGATAATCAACTACATGGGTCTCAAAGGCCTGCAGCGCATAGGCATTGTAGGCCGTGGTGAAAATTATGGCCGGCGGCTGTTGCAGCGACTGCAAATGCTGCGCCGCCTCCAGACCATCCATGCCCGGCATGCGGATATCCATCAACAGGATATCCGGCCCGGTTTGTTCGGTCAGTGCCAGCGCCTCTGCACCATTAGCGGCATCACCACAGGCGCTGTACCCGGCTATATCCTCCACCATTGCCCGCAGGCGTGCTCGTGCCGGTGCCTCATCATCCACAATCAGTACTTTCATAACATACCCGCCTCCGGAAACCGCATCACGACTCTGTAAAACCCTGCCGTCAACGTTGCGACCAGCTCGGCGCGGTCGCCAAAGGTAATCTGCAACCGCTGCCGGATATTCTCCTGCGCAATATGGTTGCCGGCATGCTGCTCACCATTGCCTTCGGCAGCAATCGGGTTGCTGATTTCAATCGCCACCCTGCCATCATGACACTCGCCATCGACATGGATAGTGCCCCCATCGGGCAACCGCTCGATACCATGGTAAATGGCATTTTCCAGTAGCGGCTGCAATATCAGCGGTGGCACACAGATATTTTGTGGTACGCCCTCCATGCTCCACGCTACAGACAGCCGTTCACCGAGGCGCAAGGCCTCGATATTGAGATAACGCTGCGCCAGGGTCAGCTCATCTGCAAGCGTAGCCTGCTCGTGCGTATTATTTAACGAGGCGCGAAACAGGTCTGACAGGTCCTCAATGGCGGACTCTGCCCGTTCAGGTGCAGAACGCGTGAGTGCCGCGATGGTATTCATACTGTTAAACAGAAAATGCGGGCGAATACGCGCCTGCAATGCCTGTATGCGTGCACGTGCCTCGGCTTTCAACTGTTGACGCCACTGAAACTGGACATACAGGTAACGCAGCACAATGGCAGCAATCACGGTGCTGATCGTCAGACTGCGCAGCAGAAAGATTGCATGCTGGTCAACCGAAATCTCCGGGAACAGGGTGCTTGTGATCATCAGCCAGAAAGCCAGTTCCGTAACGAGCGCTGTCACCAGCAATACCAGCAGGTAACTTGCAAGGGCTGCAACACTGTTACCCATACGCGCCAGCAATGGCCGGCACACGCACAGCACGGCCGCGCTGGTGAGGGCAATCCACTGCATAAACAGCGATATCAGGCCAAGGTTACCCCAGGCATTTTCCAGCACACCCGGACTGACCAGTGTCAGGATAAAGGCCAGTAATTCAGCAATCACCACCACCGCGAACACCATCCGCACATCACAAAAGCTCGGCAAAAAGAACGACTCAAGCGTCTCGATACTGCCATGCTCCACTGGCTGCTGCTGACTCATTAGTGCCGTCTTAACGCGGTAACCCCTGTGTGGGGTAACGAATAACAAGCAAGTATCAGCGAACGCAAATCCGACCCGGATTCGTTATACTGCGGCAAATCAGGCTTTATGGTTAGCGACATGACAGACAAAAACACCTCATCAAAACTCTGGGGCGGGCGTTTCACTGAATCGACCGACGCCTTCGTCGAGGCCTTTACTGCCTCGATAGACTTCGACCAGCGACTGTATCGCTACGATATAGCCGGCTCGATCGCGCATGCCAGCATGCTGGCCCATGCGGGCATCATCACCACGGACGAATGCAGCACCATTGTCGCTGGCCTCGGAGACATTCTGGCCGAAATCGAACGGGGTGACTTTACCTGGTCGGTGGAACTCGAAGACATCCACATGAATATCGAGGCCCGGCTGATCGAAAGCATCGGTGAAACCGGCAAGAAACTGCACACTGGCCGCTCGCGCAATGACCAGGTTGCCACCGACCTGCGCCTCTACCTGCGGGATGAAATCGATGGCCTGTGTATGGCACTCACCAGGCTGCAAACCGCGCTGGTCGATATCGCCGCACGCGAGATCGACACCATCATGCCTGGCTTTACGCACCTGCAGGTTGCCATGCCCGTCAGTTTCGGACACCACATGCTGGCCTGGGAAGCAATGCTTGAACGCGACCATCAGCGCCTGCTCGATTGCCGCAAACGGGTCAATGTGATGCCGCTGGGCGCGGCGGCGCTGGCAGGTACCAGTTTCCCCATTGACCGTGCATACACGGCCAGGCTGCTGGATTTCGACAGCCCGGCCGGCAACTCGCTGGATGCGGTCAGCGACCGGGATTTCGTGATTGAATTCTGTGCAGCGGCTGCCCTGATCATGATGCATCTGTCGCGGTTTTCCGAGGAACTGGTACTCTGGTCATCGGCACAATTTGACTTTATTGAACTACCGGACCGTTTCTGTACCGGTTCCAGCATCATGCCGCAGAAGAAAAACCCGGATGTACCGGAACTGGTACGCGGCAAGAGTGGCCGGGTCACCGGGCACCTGGTCAGCCTGCTGATGCTCATGAAAAGCCAGCCGCTGGCCTATAACAAGGACAATCAGGAAGACAAGGAACCCCTGTTCGATACTGTTGACACCCTGCATGGCTCATTGCGGGTTTTCGGCGACATGATGCCAACGGTGACCGTCAAGCGTGCCACTATGGCTACGGCTGCAACACAGGGCTTCTCCACGGCAACTGATCTGGCAGATTACCTGGTTCGCAAGGGCATCGCCTTCCGGGATGCACATGAAATCGTCGGTCGTGCAGTACGTCATGGTGTCGAGACGGGTAAGGACCTGGCGGCCATGACCCTGGAAGAACTACAGGACTTTTCGGAACTTATCAGTGATGACGTGTTCACTGTGCTGACACTGGAAGGTTCCATGGCGGCGCGAAATCACCTCGGAGGCACCGCCCCTGCACAGGTAAATGACGCCATCACCGCTGCCAGAGAGCGCCTCGGCAAACGCTGAGGCTATTCAGCCCGCCGGTCCACAGACCGTTATAGAGTGCCTGCAACCTGACCCAACATGTATCCTGGAGTTGAACTGAATTCTATGCACAACACCTCGTTAAAAACAGCTCATGCCCTGCTGGACAGCTGCCCGGTAGCACTGCTGCTGGTAGCAGAGAACGGCGACATACATGGCTTTAACCCGGCATTCAGGGCACTGGTGGGTGACGCCGCCGACATGCTGCAAGGGACGGCGCAGCCCGACAGCCTGATCACCCCCCTGTTGGGACCGGGCACCCTGTTGAGCTGGATCATGCCGGATGGTGATGAACGCTGGCTGACCGTCGACACCGCATCCATTGAAGATTCACCAGGCATCTCTGCACGTTTCTTTACGGACATCACCGAAAAGGTACGTCTCAAAAAAGAACGTGATGCACTGCGGGTAAGACTCGGCGAGCAGGCCATCAAGGATGAACAACTCCCCAGCCTGCTGAGCCGTTATGGAATACAGGTTTCACTGGAACCCATGGTGTCACGCAGCCGCCGCTATAACAGCCCGCTGTCCATCCTCACCATGGGCATAGCTACCGCAGGGGATCGTGAACAGACGCTCAAAAATATTGTCCAGCTGCTTAGCGACCAGACCCGCTGGGCGGATCTGGTCGGTTGTAATGCCGATCACGACTTTATCCTGGTCCTGCAGGAAACCACGCAGGACTCCGCGCTCACCCTGGTGGATAAGCTGGCGGCAAAAATCGCCCGCATGAATGAAGCTGCAGAAACCCCGGTGGCCGCCTGCTATGGTGTTACCCAGTGCCAAAAGAACGATGATGCAGCCTCCATGCTGGAACGCGCAGAGTCGGCACTGACAGAGGCGCGCCGCAATGACAGCGGCACCTCGATCGCCATCTAGTCCCTGTTGTAACCGGGCCCGTCAGGCATTATCCGGCGCCAGCCGCTGTGCCAGCCAGTCACGTATATCCCGCAGCTCTTCCGGGCAGACTGCATGCTGCATCGGATAACTGTGCCACGCAACGCGATAGCCCTGCTGCTGCAGTACCTCACGGGACTGCACTGCCAATGACAAGGGCACCACGGGATCTTGCGTACCGTGTGCCATCATAATCGGCACGGCAAGGTTTGCCGCCGTGGCTGACGTGGCCAGTGAGTCAGCCAGCGGCAGGTAGGTCGACAACGCCAGGATACCCGCCAGTGGCTGCGGATAACGCAGGCCGGTATACAAGGCAATGGCACCGCCCTGTGAAAATCCGGCCAGCAGAATCTGTGCGGCAGGGATACCGGAGTCGGTTTCACGCCGGATCAGCGCCTGCAACTGCTGCTCTGATTCATGCACACCGGCGCTGTCCTGGCCACGCGTAAAATCCGGCGCGAGAATATCGTACCAGGCCGGCATCACCATGCCCCCGTTAATAGTCACCGGCCGACGTGGTGCATGCGGCAGGACCACGCGCACACCGAGTGTTGCTACCACATCGAGCTGCGGAACAAGAGCTTCGAAGTCGTGCCCGTCCGCACCCAGGCCATGCAACCAGATGATGCAGGCTCGCGGCCTGCCTGCAGGATTAATTTCAACAGCATCAAGTAGTGATTCGCCCATGGTGGCCAGTATGCCCTGTTGGCATTGGGTTTGCTCAACTTGCATCGTATAATCGCAACGTATACTGGCAACACTTTATCCGGACAACCACCATGAGAACCCGTCACACACCACGACTGCTACTGTTGATCTGCACACTGCTGCTGGCCGGCTGTGGCCAGACCGGCCCGCTGTACCTGCCTGAACCTGAACAGGCACCTGAACAGGAGCCGAAGCAGGAACAGCCTCAGGAAACCCCTCAGCCCCCCGGGGAAACCGATGCCAGTCAGGCACCAAACACCTAAATTACATCTACATACCAATGGATTACTTCCACACTGAAAATGGCCACATGCGTGCCGAAGACGTTGACCTTGCCGGCCTCGCCAAGCGCTTTGGCACGCCCTGTTACGTCTATTCGCGCGCCACGCTGGAACGCCACTGGCGCGTCTTTGACGAGGCGCTCGGCAGCCATCCACACCTGATCTGTTATGCCGTCAAGGCCAACTCCAGCCTGGCCGTGCTACAGGTACTGGCACGGCTGGGCTCGGGCTTCGACATTGTTTCCGAGGGAGAACTTGAACGGGTGCTGCAGGCCGGCGGTGAACCGTCACGCATCGTGTTTTCCGGTGTCGGCAAGCGTGCCGCGGAAATGCGCCGCGCACTGGATGCCGGTATTCGCTGCTTTAATGTTGAGTCAGAACCGGAACTGCTGCTGCTGAACGAAGTCGCTGCAGCAGCGGGCCGCAGCGCCCCGGTATCCCTGCGCGTCAACCCGGATGTCGATGCCCGTACCCATCCCTATATTTCCACCGGCTTGCGTGACAACAAGTTCGGCATCAGTGTCGACGCAGCGCTTGAAGTGTACCGCCATGCAGCCGGGCTGCCACACCTGCACGTGACCGGCATCGATTGCCACATTGGTTCACAGCTAACGACAACCGCACCGTTTGTGGATGCCCTGAAACGCGTACTGGAGCTGGTCGATCACCTGCAGGCGGCAGGTATTGAACTCGCGCACATCGACCTCGGCGGCGGCCTCGGCATTCCCTACGAACCGGACGACAGTCCGCCGCAGCCAGACGTCTATGCGCACGCCCTGCTCGAGCGTATGTCGGACCGGCCTCAGGAGCTGTTACTGGAACCGGGACGTGCCATTGCCGGCAATGCCGGCATCCTGCTGACACGCGTGGAATATCTGAAGCATACCGACCACAAGAACTTTGCCATTGTGGATGCGGCAATGAACGATCTGCAACGCCCGGCCCTGTACAAAGCCTGGCACGACATCGTGCCGGTGCAGGTTCGCGACACGGCAACTACAAACTATGACATCGTCGGCCCGATCTGCGAAACCGGCGATTTCCTTGGCAAGGACCGCAGCCTGGCGCTGGCAGCGGGTGACCTGCTTGCCGTGCGCTCTGCGGGTGCCTATGGCTTCACCATGAGTTCCAACTACAATTCCAGGCCGCGGGCGGCAGAGGTAATGGTGGATGGCGCACAGGTCCATGTCATTCGTGACCGGGAAACGCTCGCCGATCTGTATTTACACGAACACCTGCTGCCATAGGTTATGCCACTCGAATTCACCAAGATGCACGGCCTCGGTAATGACTTTGTCGTGATTGATGCCATTAACCAGTCTGTCTCCCTGACACCGGAACAGCTGCGGCTACTGGCTGACCGGCATCTTGGTATTGGCTTTGACCAGCTGCTACTGGTAGAAGCTGCCACCTCCTCGTCTGCTGATTTCCGTTACCGGATCTTCAATGCCGATGGCAGTGAAGTCGGCCAATGCGGCAATGGTGCACGCTGCTTCATGCAATTTGTGCATGAGCAGGGGCTCAGCCATAAAATGGCACTGCAGGTTGAGACATCGAGCGGTCCCTTGCAGCTTACCCGGAACGCAGCTGGCCAGATTACCGTCGATATGGGCGTACCCCGGCTGGAACCCGCCGAGATCCCGTTCCTGGCACCGGCAAGGGACGTCATCTATACCCTTGAGGTAAATGACGTCCAGCTGGAAATTGCCGCCGTATCCATGGGCAACCCGCATGCCGTCCTGCTGGTCGATGCAATCGACAGTGCGCCCGTCGCAGAACTCGGTCCGTTGATTGAAAGCCACCCCCGCTTTCCGGAACGCGTCAATGTCGGTTTCATGGAGATAGTAGCTGCTGACACCATCCGCTTGCGGGTCTATGAACGGGGGGCCGGAGAAACCCGCGCATGCGGCAGTGGCGCCTGTGCAGCAGTGGTTGCAGGACGCCTCCGGGAGCGGCTGTCAGATAATGTCAAAGTACTCCTGAACGGCGGTGAACTTGTGGTAAGCTGGATCGGAACAGGGCATTCGGTACTGATGACCGGGCCTGCAACCACTGTCTACCAGGGACACATTGAGCTATGACGACATCGCAACAGACTCAAACCAGGGAACTGCCTTTGGAAGAAAAGACGGTTGCCGACTACCTGCGTGATAACCCCGAGTTCTTTCACAACAACACCAGCCTGCTGGCCACCCTGCAAATCCCGCACGCGGTAGGTCCGGCTGTATCGCTGGTTGAGCACCAGGTCAAGGTGTTACGCGATCAGAACAGTCAATTGAAACGCAAACTGATGGACCTGGTCCACGTGGCCCGTGACAACAACCGCCTGAATGAACGCATGCACCAGCTGACACTGGGCCTGATCAATGCCCACTCGCTGGAAGCACTGCTGGATACCCTGCGTGAAAACCTGCTCGGCGAATTCAAGGCCGACACGGTCACCATGCGACTCGCCGGCATGCCGGAAGCACAGGCCCGTGAATGTGGTGTCGATATCCTTGATCCGGAAGCAGGGGAAATGGTCCATTTTGAATCCTTCATGAAATCATCACGCCCGCAATGCGGCCGCTTCAAACCGGAACAGCTGCAATACCTGTTCGGTGACCAGTCGCAAGCCATCGAATCCGTTGCACTGATCCCGCTGGGCGTTAAAGCCAGGCTGGGGTTACTGGCCATTGGCAGCAGGGAGGCCAGCCGCTTCCATCCCGGCATGGGTACCCTGTTCCTGACACATCTCGGCGAATTAACAGGCCTGCTGCTGTCCGATCACATTGATGCGGACACACCCGCGACCGACTGAGAACTGTCTGCCAGCAACAGCGTGGCACCCACTGCCAAACACTGGATAAACCGGTTTCTGCAGCACCTGCAGACCGAACGCAGGCTCGCGGCCAATACCTGCAAGCACTACCAGCGAGATCTGGATGAATTGCTCAACTGGTGTAATACCGCCGGTATTAACGGCTGGTCTGACCTTGATACCCACCAGGTACGCAGCTATGCGGCACAATGTCACCGGCGCGGGCTAAGCGGACGCAGTATCCAGCGGCGGCTGTCCGCACTGCGAACTTTCTATAATTACCTGTTGCGCGAACAACAGGTATTGCAGAATCCGGGGCTGGACGTGCGTGCCCCGAAATCGGCGCACCATCTCCCGGATACACTCAACGTCGATGATATTACCCGCCTGATGAACGTCCATTGCAAAGACACGCTGGCACTGCGTGACCTCGCCATACTGGAACTGATGTACTCCTCGGGCCTGCGCCTTGCAGAACTGCAGTCCCTGAATACCGGCGATGTGGATTTCAATGAGCGCATGGTACGGGTAACCGGTAAAGGCGCAAAAACACGCGTGTTGCCGGTGGGAGACAAGGCAATATCCGCATTACAGGCCTGGATACAGGTACGCCCCCGGCAACTGCACGGCACAGAGACCGCCCTCTTTACCGGCCGCGGCGGGAAGCGACTGGGTATGCGCGCCATACAACAACGCATTAAAGACTGGGCTCGCCGCCAGGGGGTTCCGGGGGATGTCCACCCGCACACCCTGCGGCACTCCTTCGCCAGCCATCTGCTGGAATCCAGCGGCGATCTGCGTGCGGTACAGGAACTGCTGGGCCACGCCGACATCAGCACCACCCAGATCTACACTCACCTCGACTTCCAGCACCTGGCGCAGGTCTATGACAGCGCACACCCCAGGGCACGCAAGTCAAAATAACCGCAGGAGCAGATCGCATCTGCGAATGTTGTTCCAGCCGTGTATGTTCATGGATCCGCTCCTGTAATGCTCACATCAAGGAGCAAATTTTACCCTCCTTGGCAAAACCCCTTTAAATTCAGCCTGATTGCCTCCATCGTATGGTGTACAATCGAACGCCCGTTTTTTGGAGATAGCGTGTGGAACAGTTTCGCGGCACAACCATCCTGTCCGTACGGCGCGATGACGCTGTTGTCATTGGTGGCGACGGCCAGGTATCGATGGGTGATACCATCATGAAGGGCAATGCCCGCAAGGTACGCCGCCTGTATAACGACCGGGTGATTGCAGGTTTTGCCGGGGGTACCGCCGATGCCTTTACCCTGTTCGAGCTGTTTGAAGGCAAGCTGGAAACCTACAATGGCCAACTGACACGTGCGGCAGTAGAACTGGCCAAGGACTGGCGCACCAACAAGATGCTGCGCAACCTGGAAGCCCTGCTGGCGGTTGCCGACAGGGAAACCTCACTGATCATCAGCGGTAATGGCGATGTCATCGAGCCGGAAAATTCGCTCATGGCGATCGGCTCGGGCGGGCCCTTTGCACAGGCCGCCGCCCGTGCCCTGCTCGAGAACACCGAGATGGATGCACGCTCCATCACCGAGCAGGCACTGGGCATTGCAGCTGATATCTGCATTTACACCAATCGCCAGCTAACTATTGAAGAACTCAAGATCTAGACACAACAAAACACCACCTAATCAACTAAAACTCACTGTCGATACATAGAATGTCTGAAATGACCCCCAGAGAAATTGTCCAGGAACTGGACAAGCACATCATCGGCCAGGACGCCGCCAAGCGTGCGGTTGCCATTGCCTTGCGCAACCGCTGGCGCCGCATGCAGGTGGATAATCCCTTGCGCACTGAAATTACACCCAAGAATATCCTTATGATCGGCCCGACCGGTGTCGGCAAAACCGAGATTGCCCGGCGCCTGGCACGACTGGCCAATGCCCCCTTCATCAAGGTTGAAGCCACCAAGTTCACCGAGGTCGGTTATGTTGGCCGCGACGTGGAATCTATCGTCCGGGATCTGACGGATGCCGCCATCAAGCTGGCGCGCGAGACCGCCATGAGCAAAGTCAGCCACCGGGCGGAAGATGCGGCAGAAGACCGCATCCTGGATGCCCTGTTGCCGGCACCGAAAAGCATGGCACCGGATGATGACAGCGGCGCTGGCTCCGAGACACGTCAGAAATTTCGCAAGCGCCTGCGCGAGGGGACACTGGATGACAAGGAAATCGAAATCGAGGTATCGGCTACACCCATCGGGGTTGAGATCATGGCACCCCCCGGCATGGAAGAAATGACCAGCCAGTTGCAGGGCATGTTCCAGAA
>DMKK01000085.1:0-2657 GCA_003454335.1 Gammaproteobacteria bacterium
CCCGGGTTGTCGGGCAACGCGAGCTTGTCGACAGCATGCTCATCTGCCTGGTGAGTGAAGGACATGTGCTGGTAGAAGGCATGCCCGGACTGGCAAAGACAACGGCGGTAAAAGCTTTGGCTGAGGCCATCGAGGGTGACTATCACCGTGTCCAGTTTACCCCGGACCTGCTGCCATCCGATCTCATCGGTACAGATATCTATCGCCATGAAAAGGGTGAATTCGAATTCCGTCCCGGACCGTTGTTCCACAATATCCTGCTGGCGGATGAGGTCAACCGGGCACCGGCAAAGGTACAGTCGGCATTGCTCGAGGCCATGGGCGAGTGCCAGGTCACCGTCGGCCTGAAGACCTATGCCATGCCGAAACTTTTTATGGTGCTTGCTACCCAGAACCCGATCGAACAGGAGGGTACCTATAACCTGCCGGAAGCACAGCTGGACAGATTTCTGATGCATGTCCGCGTGGACTATCCCAGTCGCGAGGAGGAGCTGGCGATTCTGGAACTCGATAGCAACCGGCTGCTGGCAGCGCCCGAACCGCCCGCCGAGGTGTTTTCCCAGAAGCAACTCTTCAAGGTGCGGGAAGATGCAGCAAAACTCTATCTGGACTCAAAACTGAATAATTATATTGTCGATCTGGTGCAGGCCAGTCGCAAACCGGAAGCCTATGATGAAGGACTGCAACGCTGGTGCCGCTTTGGTGCGTCGCCACGCGCCACGATTGCGCTGGCACGCTGCGCTCGCGCCCGTGCCTGGCTGGACGGTGAAGAGTTCGTCGCCCCGCATCATATCCAGGCGGTGGCGCCGGATGTATTGCGGCACCGCATCCTGCTGACCTTCGAGGGCGAGGCGGAAGGAATAACGTGTGATGAATATATCAGGCGTCTGCTGGAGGTCGTGGCAATCCCGTGATTGCCGGCATGATTACCTGCACAGCGCCTGAAATGCAATGAGCCTTCACCCGCAGCTTGATGACCTGCTGGAACTCCGCCATCAGGCTCGTACCCTGGGTGTCGCGGCGCATCATCTGGTCAATTCCACCTTTACCGGATTATATTCCTCGGTGTTCCGGGGTACCGGACTCGACTTCGATGAGGTTCGTGAATACCAGCAAGGCGATGACATCCGCAATATGGACTGGCTGGTCACTGCCCGTACCAATGTTCCGCATCTCAAGATCTTCCGTGAAGAGCGGCAACGCAGCGTCATTCTGTGCATCGACACGGGTCCGCACATGAGCTTTGGCACCCGCGGCACTTTCAAGTCGATCCAGGCGGCGCGTACTGCGGCACTGATTGGCTGGGCGGCAAGCAAGCAGCATGATCGTGTAGGTGGCGTGCTGTTTGGCAACCCGGCGACCGGTATACGCTATTTCCGGGCCACACCCGGACGCCGTGGCTTGTGGCGGATACTGCGGGCATTGACGGAACCGATAGAACAGGGAGATACCGACGAATCCCAGTTGATGTCCGCGCTGCAACATCTGGACAGTGGTTCTGGCACTGGCTCCCTCATCTTTGTCATTGCCTCTATTAATCATGTCACTGCCGGTTTCGAGCGCATCCTGGGAAGTCTTAAGCAGCGGCATGATGTCGTCCTGCTGCCGGTTGATGATCCGGCTGACCGGGATCTGCCATCCATGGGGCAGGTCATTTTCTCCAATGCCGCTGGCGAGCTGCTGGAAGTCGACACAGACAACGAGATCGGCCGCCAGGCGTTTCGTGCGGACTGGGAACATCGTCGTCAGGAAGTGCAGCAGATGACCTATCGATTGGGAATGGGCATGATACCCGTCAGTACCAACGAAGACGTACACAAGTCGCTCATCAGCGGGTTGCGCCGCTACGCGGCGGGCGGGCAGTAACAGATTTATGGAAGTCGGGACGACAGTGTTGCGTGATATCCACGGTCTCGACGCAATCCCCTGGTGGCCGCTGGCCACCGGCTGGTGGTACCTGGCCGGTCTTGCGGGCCTGTTGCTGCTGTTCATTGGTATCCGTTACTGGTTGATCTATTACACCGACTGGCTTGGCTGGCGTGGCGATGCACGCCGTCAATTGCGCGATTTGAAAAAGGCGCTGGCCCGTGAAGACCCGCAAGCGGTGGCCGGCAGATTGTCGGAATTGCTGCGTCGTATTGCCATGGTGCGCAGCGGACGCCAGCAGGCAGCGAGTCTGACCGGCGACACCTGGCTGCACTGGCTGGGCAAGCATGACAAAACAGGGTTTGACTGGGAGCAACATGGACAGATACTCCTGTCGGCACCTTACATGCCGCCATCGATGTCCGTTGAGCGCAAAGAGCTGGCCAGACTGATCCGTGCGGCTACCCGATGGATCGATGCATCCCGGCCCGCAGAGCAGAAAGCGGATTTTTCGCAGCGGCTCAAGGGGTTGTTGCCAGGGGCTTTAGGAAAAAGCGGGGCAAGCCGTGTTTAGTTTTCACTGGCCCTGGTTTGCCCTGTTATTACCGTTGCCGTTGCTCATCTGGAAGTTCTGGCGCCGGCCACACGGGGCCACGGATGCCTATACCCATGCGGACCGCTCCACGCTGCTGCACCCGGCGCTGGGAAGACTTGCATCAACATTCGTCACCTCTCGCTCACTCACCCATGCCGGTAGCCGTCTGCAGATATTTATGCTGGCGTTATTATGG
>DMKK01000085.1:2761-5008 GCA_003454335.1 Gammaproteobacteria bacterium
CGCTCTATGGAGGCCCTGGACTTCACGGTCGGGGGGCGGCAGGTTACCCGGATGGCTGTAATCAAGGGTGTCATCGGACGGTTTATCAAGGCGCGCGACGGCGACCGGATCGGTCTCGTGGTATTCGGTGATCAGGCGTTCGTACTGTCCCCGATGACACTGGATAATCAGGCCGCGTACAAGCTGGTTGATAATATCGTCTCGCGCATGGCCGGTGATGGCACGGCCATTGGTGATGCCATCGGACTGGCTGTGAAAAAGTTACGTGATCGCCCCGAGGGATCCAGAATCCTGATTCTGGTGACGGATGGTGAAAATACCGAAGGCAGCCTGCCACCGAAGCTGGCTGCACAACTGGCCGCCCACGAAGGGATCCGCATCTATACGATCGGTGTTGGCAGCAAGGGGCTGGTACCGTTCATGGAAGATGGCCGGGTGACCCAGGTCAAGATGGAGATCGACGAGGAATTATTGACCGAGGTTGCGGGCATTACCGGTGGTGAGTATTTCCGCGCGACCGACACCAGTGCGCTTGAGCAGATCTACCAGCGTATCGATGCACTGGAAAAAACCCAGGCTGAAGCACGCACGGCCATGATTCCCCGGCCGCTGTACCGCTGGCCACTGGGGCTGGCGCTGCTGGCGCTGTTGCTGCTTGGCCTGTTTCCGGATGGTATTCCAAGAGCCTGGTTGACAGGGCGGGCGCATGGTTGAGCTGTTGAGCGCCTTTCACTTCAGTGAACCGGCCTGGCTGTGGGCGCTGCTGCTGTGTATACCGGTTGCTGTGTGGCTGCTGTTGTCCCGGCGCCTTGCCGGCAGCAACGACCGCATTCGGCGCTACGCGGATGCCGATTTGTTGCCACACTTGCTGGGGCGTTCGACGGCCTCATCACGCACCCAGTGGCAACGCTATGCCCGTTGGGCGTGCCTGTGGACGCTGCTGGTGTTGGCCATGGCCGGACCCCGCTGGGACTTTACCGATGTGCAGTTGTTCCGGCCGGGTGCCAACCTGCTGGTTTTAATTGATATATCCCGCTCTATGAAGGTGACGGATGTGCGTCCCACACGGCTGGCACGGGCACGTCAGGAGGTTGAAGACCTGCTGAATCAGAATCGCGGTATCCGGGTCGGATTGATAGGCTTTGCCTCAGTCGCGCATGTTGTCTCACCGGTCACCGAGGATATGCGGGGTATCCACCGGGTATTGTCCGCTCTCGATACCAGTCTGGTAAGGCTCCAGGGCAGCCGTCTGATGTTTGCGCTGGAGCGCGCGGGTGAACTGATTGCTGGCCAGCCGGCGGAAAGCGTTAATTCATTGCTGATTATTAGCGACGGCGATTTTGAGGAACAGGGTCTCGAACAACGTCTGCAGGAGCTGGCCACTGCGGGCATACGGGTGCATATACTGGGTATCGGCACACCGGAGGGCGATGCGGTTCCCGGCGAGGGACGAAATAACCCCTGGATCATGAACAGGACCGGCCAACCGGTGATCTCTGCGCTCAATGAGTCGCTGCTGCAATCATTGGCAAAGGCCGGTAACGGGCTTTATCAGCGTGCCGATTACCGCGAGCGCGATACCGGGAAGATTCTCGCCGAGGTAAAGGCACAGGCCTTGCCCGGTGGTGACCAGGACGAACGAACGCGGGTCTGGAATGAACGCTTTTACTGGCTTGCAGGGTTGGCCCTGGTGCTGTTGTTACCATTATTTCGTCGTGCCCTGTCGGGGTACACGACGCGAAACGCATGACTATATCCGGAAAAGTTCGCACTGCCGACTGGTTCCGACTGAGGCGGACCGGTGTTTTTCTATCCTGTCTGCTTTGCGCCGCAACTGTCAATGCGGCCTGGTTCAAGAACCCGGCACAGGAAGCCGAGCAAAAGTTTGAACAGGGTGAATACAGCGGTGCGGCTGATGAATTTACCGACACCTACCGTCGTGGCGTGGCACTCTACCGTGCAGGTCGCTATACGGATGCCGGCGAGGCCTTCGAAAGTGTCGACCGTGAAGAGGTCAAGGCAGATGCCCTCTACAACCTGGGCAATACCCGTTACAAGCGCAGTGACTACGAGGGTGCCGTCGAGGCCTACGAGGCATCTCTGGCACAGCGATCCGATGACCAGGATACTCTGCATAATCTTGCGCTGGCAAAGAAGATGCTTGAGCAGACCCTGACGGAGGAGCAGGAGGAAGAGGCAGAAGAGGAACAGGAATCAGAAGAAGAGCAGGAGTCCGAGGAGTCTTCC
>DMKK01000018.1:0-20901 GCA_003454335.1 Gammaproteobacteria bacterium
GGCCTTGTCGGTTTCCACCGTGGCAACAATATCGCCGCGCTTGATTTCATCGCCGATATTCTTTTCCCAACTGACCACGACACCTTCTGTCATGGTGTCGGAGAGTTGCGGCATTTTTACTACATAGGGTTCAGACATTAATCATCGATCCTTAAATATGCTTCAGACACCGAACATTTTCCGGACCGCATCCACGACATCATTTTCATCGGGCAGCGCGGCCTTCTCCATTGCATGGTTATAGGGAATCGGTACATTCAGCGCAGAAACGCGTACCGGTGCAGCGTCCAGTTCAAAGAAACATTCTTCATTGATAATCGCCATTACTTCTGCGGCCACACCGACAGCCGGCTCCGCCTCTTCGACTATCACGGCACGGTGGGTCTTGTTGACCGAGTTGCGGATGCCTTCCCGGTCCAGCGGACTGAGTGCAAACAGATCGATAACCTCTGCCTCGATGCCGTGGTGTTTGGACAGCAACCCGGCAGCCTTCAAACACCAGTGCACGGAGATGTTATAGCCGAACAGGGTAACATCCCTGCCCTCACGGGCGATTTCCGAACCCTCCAGCGGGTGAAAGTATTCCTCTGCCGGAACGTCACCCTTCATGTTGTACATGAGCTCATGCTCATTGATGAACACGGGATCATTGCAACGCACGGCTGATTTCAGCAGACCATAGGCCTGTCGCGGGCTGGAGGGTGTGACAACGCGCAGCCCGGCCACGCCCATGAAGACCTTTTCCATGCGCGCCGAATGCTGTGAGCCCAGTTGATGTGCCGTACCACCCGGCGAACGAATAACAACCGGGGCTTCCAGTTGCCCACCGGACATGTAACGTACCTTGGCGGCAGTATTAAAAATCTGGTCCATGGCCAGCCAGGCAAAGTTCACCGACATGATTTCTATAATCGGGCGCACGCCCAGAAATGATGCACCAATACCCAGACCGGTATAACCATTCTCGGAGATCGGTGTATCGATAACACGCTGTTCCCCATATTTGTCATACAGACCCAGCGTGGCCTTGTAGGTCCCGCCAACGACGCCAATATCCTCACCCATGGCAATCACCATCGGATCATTGGCCATTTCTTCATCGTGAGCACGCACCAGCGCCTCCCACATCATGATGTCAGCCATTATTGCACCCCGCCTTTGACCCATGGATCATTTTCTGCCAGTACATACCGCCCTACTTCAGACGCAGGCGGCTCGGGCGACTCAGCCGCGTAGCGGATTATTTCGTCTTCAATTTCGTCAAGAATTTCCGTGTCCATTTCCTTGAACTCATCATGGGTCAACTGGCCTGCCTCGATCAGGCGATCACGCAACATAATGACCGGGTCACGACCACTCCACATACGTTCTTCTGTTTTGGCACGGTAGGCATTGGAATCCGACATGGAATGGCCACGATAACGGTAGGTCATCAGTTCCAGGAAATACGGACCCTTGCCGGCGCGTACGTGCCTGATGGCCTTGTTCGCTGCCTTGTACACCAGATCAACATCCTGCCCATCCTCCTGGGCCGACGGAATGTTGTAACCGGAAACACGCTTGTACTGGTCAATCACCGCGGTTGAACGATCGATACGGGTACCGATACCGTATAGATTGTTCTCACAGACATACAGCACCGGCAGATTCCAGATCTTGGCCATATTCAGGGACTCATGAAAAGTGCCCTGATTGTTGGCCGCATCTCCCAGAAAGCAGATACAAATTTCATCCCCGCCCTGCATCTGGATACCCTTGGCGATCCCGGCAGCCAGCGGAAACGGTCCGCCCACCAGGGCATAACCACCCATGAAACGGTTCGCAATATCAAAAATATGCATGGAACCACCGCGCCCCTTGCTGACACCGGTCTCCCTGGCATACAGCTCCGCCATGACTTTTTTGGGGTCTGCACCCGATTTGATGGCATGTATGTGATCGCGGTAACTGGTGATCACATAATCATGACCGACCTTTGCAGCCTCCAGCACACCAATGGCACACGCTTCCTCGCCTGGATAGAGGTGCAGGAAACCGCCGATTTTACGTTCGACATACGCCTCATAGCAGCGTTCCTCAAAGCGGCGAGCAAACAGCATTTCGCGTAATACGCGTTTTTTATCGGCATTTTTCATAATCTGGCTTCAAATATAACTAAAAAATGAAGATCTTCTCCTGATTGTCAGGGAAACAGCAGTATCCGAAATACAACAAGCGCGATATGATCAGTGTTTTGCGTTAACAAATCAAGGCAAAAAGCATGCAGATTCCCTACGATCACACTGAAAATATCAAGTTAAATCAATATCTAAAGCCGTCGGAATCAAGACAAATCGATGCCCGGCGGGTTGCCCTGCTGATCCTGCCTGAAAAACCCGGCAAGGCAGCATGGGAACAGCTGGCTTACAGCGACATTCTGAAATCGCGCCACCAGCACATGAAGCGCCAGGCAAACAGCAACACCCGCCTGTCAACCGACCTGCCCAATAAAAAGGGCACCCGCATACTGCTGCAATCCATGGCTGCTGACACCAGCACCTTTGAATGCCTGACCACTGCCCGTGAACTTGCTGCAGAGATACGCAAGCAGAATCCGTCAACCTTGCTGCTGCAGTTTGCCGGCTTTGCACACGCGGAGGCTACCCGGTTGCTTGAAGCCATAACGGCAGCAATCCTGGCCTCGGTCTGCCCGATGCCAAGTTTCAAGTCCGAAAACGAGAAACCTGCCGCACTCAACCGGATCGACATCTACGGACTACAGGAACCGGTCGATCTGACACAGGTTCAGGCAGAGATAACGGGAAACCACCTGGCGCGCTGGTTATCTGCCCTGCCACCGAACGAGCTGACGCCCACCAGCTACCGGAAGTTTGTAAAGCAGCTGGCCACCAGGGAAGGCTGGACCATGAAATTTCTCGGCTCAAAGGCACTGGCGCGCGAACAGGCAGGCGCCTTTCTCGCCGTCTCCCAGGGCAGTCCGGTCGATGATGCCGGCATACTTCATCTCCACTACACGCCTGGAAAACGCGCCGGTCGCAAACTGGCCCTCGTTGGCAAGGGCATCTGCTTCGACACCGGCGGTGTGAATATCAAACCGGCCCGCTACATGAACGGTATGCATGAAGACATGCAGGGCAGCGCCGTGGCACTGGGGACCCTGCTCGCCCTGACGCGCCTGGGCTTTGATCACCCCGTCGACTGCTGGCTCGCCCTGGCAGAAAACCACATTGGCAGCCGGGCCTACAAACCCAATGACGTCGTCGTTGCCAGCAACGGCACCAGCATAGAAGTCAAACACACCGATGCCGAAGGCCGCATGGTACTGGCTGACACCCTCGCACTGGCCAGCAAGGGAAAACCCTGGCTCATGATTGACTACGCCACCCTGACCGGCGCCTGCATCTATTCATTGTCCTCTCGCTACAGCGGCGTATTCAGTAACCGCGACGCCCTGCACGGCCCGTTGACAAGCGCCGGACGCGACAGTGGTGAACGGGTATGGCCATTCCCGCTTGACAAGGATTTTGACGAGCCACTGAAATCGACTATTGCCGACACTCTGCAATGCACTCTCGAAGGCGATGCCGATCATATCCTGGCCGCACGCTTCCTGAACCGCTTTGTCGACAAGAAAATCAACTGGGTTCATGTTGACCTCGCCGCCAGCAATCACAAGGGCGGACTCGGACATATCCCGACCGACACCACCGGTTTCGGGGTCCGCTATACACTGAACCTGTTACTGCAGCAGTCTGTGATGGATGCCGAATGGAACTGACACTGACACGCCCGGACGACTGGCACCTGCATGTGCGCGACGCTGATGCACTGGCTGCGGTCGTACCGCATACTGCGCAGCAGTTTGGCCGCGCCATCATCATGCCAAACCTGCAACCGCCGGTGACCACTACAAAGCAGGCGCTTGCCTACCGGGAACGTATCCTTGCAGCGGTGCCCGAGGGCATCCGTTTCACACCCCTGATGACACTGTACCTGACCAACCAGACCACGGCAGATGACATTATCGAGGCAAGCACAAGCAAGCGGGTACAGGCCGTAAAACTGTATCCGGCAGGTGCCACCACCCACTCCGCTGCCGGCGTTACCGATATCAGCAAGACCTATGCCGTACTGGAGACCATGGAAGCACAGGGTTTACCATTACTGGTACATGCTGAAGTCACCGACCCGCAGGTTGATGTCTTTGATCGTGAACAGGTCTTCATCAGCCGGCATCTGGAACCACTGATCGCGCGGTTCCCGAAACTCAGGGTGGTACTGGAACATGTCACCACACGGGAAGGTGTTCAATTTGTTAGCGGCGCACCGGCAACTGTCGCTGCCACCATCACCGCACATCATCTGCTGTTAAACCGCAATGCCATGTTCAGGGGCGGCCTGCAACCACATGCCTACTGCCTGCCGGTACTGAAACGCGAGTCACACCGTGAGGCCCTGCTGACAGCAGCAACCAGCGGCAACAGTAAATTTTTTCTCGGCAGTGACAGCGCGCCACACACCAGGGAGCGCAAGGAATCAACCTGCGGATGCGCCGGTATCTACACAGCACATGCCGCACTGGAACTGTATGCACAGGCATTTGAAGACGCGGGAGCACTGGACCGACTGGAAGATTTCGCCAGTCATTTTGGACCTGACTTTTACGGCCTGCCACGCAACGCGGACAGCATCACCCTGGAAAAACAGGACTGGCAGGTGCCGGACAGTTATCCCTTGAGCGGATCCTCACTGGTTCCGCTGTTCGCCGGTGAAACACTGCACTGGCGGGTAAAACAAAAGCCCCTCGCCAGGCCACAAACGTTGTAAAAGGATGTGGGAGCGGCGTCCTCGCCGCGATTCGCGGCGGGGACGCCGCTCCCACAAAGATATATTACGCCGCCTGTTTGCTAATATACTCGTCTGACCGTGTAGCCTTGCTGTTCCAGCAAATTCAGCAGGCCTTCTTTACCCGGCAGATGCAATGCACCAACGGCAATAAAAGCCTTCCCCTGCTGCAGATACTGCCGCATACGCTCCGCCATACGATGGTTCCTGTCGACAATAAGACGCTGCTGGAATTCATCGGCAAGCCGCTGGTCACCCTGTTGCATTGACGCATCGCTAATCGCCATCAACCTGTTCAGGTCACGCTGCTTGTAGGCCGCCAGCAAGGCTGCATGCATGGCATCAATATCAGGGAAATTTTCCACCGCATCTTTCAGCAGGGCTATCTGGTCTGCCTCGGACATGGACTCAAACACCTGCAGCTGTTCCTGGACGGTTTCCAGCCCGTATACCTCCTTGCCCTGTTGTAATGCATTTTTATACAGCATGGCATCCAGTACCTGGCCGGTTTCCGGCGCCGGCATTGACAGTGTCACCGCGGCCGCCCACGGCTGCATACGCTCAAGGACCATTTCAGGGATACCACGTGACTGTATTGCCCTGGATATTTTGCCAAACAGCGGCTGACCGACAATATCGGACAGGGTGCGTCCGTCCATCATCAACATGGCGGTACTTGAATACATCATTGCATCCACATCCAGTAACATTTCCAGCACCACCGCCTGCGAGGCATCGAATGCCTGCTGCACCGGCCCTGCCAGCTGCAAAACACCCGGGTCTTCACTATGAATAGTGCCAAAAAGATAAGCAGGCTCGGCATCCTCCCCGCTTACCTCCCATAATAAACCGTGACCTTTATCAATACCGGCATGGGACATTGCAGCCAGCAGCAACAAGGCCGCGAGCAATACAAACGGGGCCCACCGGTTAATTTTCAGTACCTTCTGATAGTGCGTCATCCTGACCCCCTCAGTTATCCGACTCATTCAAGATATACCATTCTAGCCCATGAACCAGCCACTGCCGGCACGGCTGTCACATTATGCAGCATCGCTAATTCGGTAATGATTCTGTACACTGATTCCATGTCTGACACTCGTGACAAGGCCCCCATTGCCAGTCGATTTCGCGGCTTTCTCCCCGTCGTGGTTGATGTCGAAACGNNCAAACTATCAGCTGGAAACTTGCAGATTAGATAAACTTGAAACTGTGGCTCACAAAAGCTCTCTCAGTTATCACTTTAATATAACGCAGTTACAAGCACTTTAACATCTCAACATGAATATCTACGTCCAGTTAACGACAGTGTAATATAACCCTCATGAATGAAGAAGAATTTAAATTAATGTCTCGCCGTTTTCGTGGCTTTTATCCCGTCGTGGTTGATGTCGAAACGGCTGGGTTCAATCCCAAACGCGATGCCCTGCTGGAGATTGCAACCGTCTTGCTTGACATGGACGATCAGGGCGTCATCAGTCGCAAGGAGACCCTGTCCTGCCATATCGAGCCTTTTCCCGGCGCCAATCTTGACGCGGAATCTCTGGAATTTAACGGTATCGATCCCTACAACCCGTTTCGCATGGCCAAACCCGAACACGATGCACTGGAACATATCTTCAAACCCGTACGCAGAGCCATCAAGGACAGTGGCTGCAGTCGGGCTGTGCTGGTAGGACACAACGCTGCGTTTGACCTTTCATTCATCAATGCTGCCGTCAGCCGGGTTGGCATCAAGCGCAACCCGTTCCACCCGTTCAGCACCTTTGACACCGTCAGCCTGGCGGCCCTGGCCTACGGTCAAACAGTACTGGCCCGTGCGGTAAAGGCAGCCGGATTTGACTGGAACAGTGAAAAAGCACATTCCGCAGTCTACGATACCGAAAGGACTGCCGATCTATTTTGCACTATTATTAACCGGTGGAATGAATATAACCCGCAGCAGCAGACCGCCATCCCATCGATCAAAGCAACAGAAGGTATCTAAAATCATGTCACTACCCGATACAAAAGAACAAATCCTGCAATCTCATTCAGGGCTTATCCACCGCGTAGTCATGCACTGTAACAATCCAGGCACCGTGCCTGACCTGGAACAGGTGCTGCAAATGGCTGCCGAAAATGACTGGACCGCGCTGGTTGCCGTAATCCGCGACATCATGTCAGGCAACCGTGATGAATCCCTGCTGCTGGCACTTGACGAGGATGACCGTGTCATTGCCGAATCCATCCTGCGCGGCCTGCAAGACCCAAATACCCTGCCCGCCCTGGAAACGAACATTAGTTCAGACATGGCGGCACCGGGCATTGCCGGCCTGATACACGCTTCGCGTAACGGTAATGCACAGGCCCTGCAGATCGTTGGCAACATGGCCAAACAAATGCTTGAGGCTGGTGGTGACATGGGCATCCTGGCCGGGCGCATTCGCCCACTGGTTGAAGGTGAACGCGACACAGACAAACTTACCGAAAAGATGACCGACAAGGGTCAGCAGCTGATGCTGCAGATTATCGAAGAGTTACTGAAGCTGGAGGCGAGCTGAACAGCCGTCCGTATTACATGCAGGAACGGACCGCAGGTGCGGTCCGTTCCTGCACCAAATAAAACCTATTCCGTCCCGGCGGCTTCCTGAACCATCTTCTGCAGCTCGCCCTTTTGATACAGTTCCATGGTGATATCACAACCGCCGATTAACTCGCCATTGATGTAAACCTGCGGAAATGTTGGCCAGTTGGCATAGCGCGGCAGATTCTGGAAAACTTCCGGGTCAGCCAGCACATTGACATGCGCAAACTCCTGGCCACAGGCAGCAAGCGCCTGTGCAGTGCGGCTGGAATAGCCACATTGCGGGATCTGCGGGGTGCCCTTCATGAAGATCACCACCGGGTTTTCCTTTACTGCCTGGTCAATTCTTTCCATTACATCCATACTATTTTCCTCGTTAGTCATTTGAATCTGCGGATAATTCCTGTTCGCTAGTCTACCCCCGTTAGCTGGGGGCAGAAAAGGCACTAATCAAGTGGGTTTACCGGTATTGCGCTGTAACCAGAACTCGAGCAATGCCAGATGCCACAGCTTGTTACCCAGAATCGGGGTATGCGCCTGCTCCGGCCGGTCCAGCAATTGCTCAACATACGGGCGCTGAAACAGCCCGCGCTCCCGGCAAGCCCTCGAGTCAAGCACATCACGCATGAACTCAAGCACCTCCCCGCGCACAAATTTCAGGGACGGCACCGGAAAATAACCCTTGGGTCGATCCACCACGACCTCGGGAAGCAAATCACGTGCAATAACCTTCAGCGGGTGTTTGCCACCCGACCTGAGTTTTACTTCCGGTGGCATACAGGCCACCAGTTCAACCAGTTCCTGGTCAAGGAAGGGCACCCGGGCCTCCAGGCCCCACGCCATGGTCATATTGTCAACACGCTTGACCGGGTCATCAACGATCAGTGTGGTCACATCATAGCCCAGTACGCGATTAAGGAAACGTTTGGCACCGACCTCTGCCAAACCCTGCGCCACCCGTGGCGTCGTATAATCAGGCCCGTGATAAGCCGGCGTGACCAGTTGTTCCAGCTCCTCGTGCGAGCGGTCAAAATACAATGGGCGAAAGCGTTCAATATCACTGCCCGCGGCCGCCTGCATCTGCGAATACCAGAAATAACCGGCAAACACCTCGTCGGCACCCTGCCCGCTCTGCACCACCTTGACCTCCCGGGAAACGCGCTCGCCCAGCAAGTAAAAAGCGACGGCATCCTGTCCGACCATCGGCTCCGCCATGTTGTCGACGGCTTCAGGCAAGCGTGCCAGGACTTCCTCATTAGGGATGATAAAACGCTGGTGCCGGGTACCGTACAGGTCAGCAACCAGGTCGGAATATTCAAACTCGTGTCCCTTTTCTTCCGGTTGGTCCTCGAAACCGACCGAAAATGTCATTATATTGCTGTTGCCGGCCTCTGCCAGCAGCGCGACCAGCAGGCTGGAATCAAGTCCGCCCGACAATAAAACGCCGACCGGCACATCCGCAATTGTACGCCGCCTTTCAACCGCCCTTTTTAAGGCTTCATGGGTAGCTTCTATCCATTCCCACTCATTCATTTCCTCAAGACAGGGAGAGGCCGTCAGTTGCCAATAGCGCTTTAAGCTGCTCTGGCCACGCACGCCAAAAGTCAGGCTGTGCCCCGGGCGCAGTTTGCGCAAACCGCGTAGCAGAGTACGTGGCGCCGGCACGACGGCATGCAGACTCAGGTGATGATGCAGCGCGACCGGATCAATGGCGTCATCGACATCACCCGCTGCAAGCAGCGCCTGGCTGGTTGATGCAAACCGCACACCTCCGGGGGTGATGCTGTAATACAGCGGCTTGATACCAAAGCGGTCACGCGCAAGAAACAGGCGCTGCTTGCTGATATCCCAGATGGCAAAGGCAAACATGCCTTGCAGATGTTGCGGACAATCCTCGCCCCATTCGGCCCAGGCCTTCAGGATGACTTCACTGTCACCGTCCGAGAAAAAGCTGTAGCCCTTTGCACCCAGTTGTTCTCTAAGTTCAGGATAGTTGTAGATGGTGCCATTAAATACCAGCACCAGACCCAGCGTGGCGTCGACCATTGGCTGACTGGAACGCTCGGAGAGGTCGATGACAGAAAGACGTCGATGACCAAATGCCACGGGACCCGAAAGATACTGACCACTGGCATCCGGACCGCGCCGCGCCAGCCTGTTGGTCATGCTCTTTAGCGCTGTTTCGTCAGGTACTTGCCCGTCAAAACGCAGTTCGCCACATATCCCGCACATAGCTGTTAGTTGTCCGTTTCCTGATGTAACGAACGCATAGCCGCCTCAATTTGCTGGCGGGGTTTTCTGATAGACCACGCCTCTTGGTGACAGGGCCTGATTCCTGAGGACAAGATTGGAGATAACCTTGGTAACCCTCTCGTGATCAAGTGCAATATCTATGGCACGGGTTGCCTCTTCCTGGTGATCAACACTGCCATGCAGTGTCACGACCCCGAGATAAGTATCCACATCAATATGAATAGTGTGGATCAGGTCATCCTTGATGTATTCCCTGTTAATCTCGTAAGTCACCTTGGCATCATCGGTCATTTCCTCGAAACTGCGACTTTCAGTGCCAATGTGGTATTTGTCTGACCGTGGTGAACATCCCGATAAAACGCAACATGAAGCAACCAGCAGCAAGCCAAGGTATGCTGTTCTCATCATAAAACAATCCTTTTTCAATCCGGTTAGTACCAACATACTGATTTGCTCTCGAGAACGCAGGATGGGTAAAGGAGCAACGCGACGTACCCATCAAGGCCTGCACTCCGCTTCTGACGGGTACGCTTCGCTTTACCCATCCTACAATAAATAGAAGGTTTGTTGTAAGTTGGGTTAAGAAGCACATGGATGTGAAAGAGCGACCCAATCCGGCAATCCAGTGCTGGCTATCCTCCTGACCGGTCCTTTCCCCACCCGCCACCGCCGGGTGTACACACGGTTAACTGCTCACCGGCCCGGACATTCAGAGTCACCTTGCCCGGCAACTGTTTACCATTGTAACGATTTTCACCGGCCGCCCCGGATGCCCCTGCTTGCAGCCCCCAGGGTTGCCGGCGGCGGCGTTCCGTCAGCAATGTCACGGCAGTGGGTGCAAGAAATTCGAATTCACGCACCAGTCCGTCACCGCCACGGTGAATGCCGGCACCACCGGATCCCGTGCGCACCTGATACCGGTTCACTCGCAGTGGAAATTCCATCTCCAGTACTTCAATCGGCGTATTCAGAGTATTTGTCATATGTGACTGGGTTGCGCTGAGACCGGCCCGCAGACTGCCGCCACCCATGCCACCACCCATGGTTTCGTAATAGTCCCAGGAGAAAGTGCTGCTCCGCGTACCCATCGCAAGGTTATTCATGGTCCCCTGGCTGGCTGCCGGAATTTCATCAGGTAGCGCCTGCGCCAGCGCCCCCATCACAACATCCACGATGCGACTGCTGGTCTCGACATTGCCGGCAGCCACCGCAGCCGGCCGCCTCGCATTGACCAGACAACCCTCCGGTGCAGACAGATGGATGTGCTGGAAACTACCGGCACAGGCAGGTGTATGGGCCGGCATCAGGCAGCGGAACACGTAAAACACACCCGCGGCGGTGACGGAGAGCGGACAGTTAATATTGCCCTTGACCTGCGCGGCCGTGCCGTCAAAATCAACGGTCACATTGCCTTCATTTACTTGCAGCGTCACTGCAATCGGAATATCCCGCTGTCCCAGGCCATCATCGTCCATCATGTCCTGGAACTGATAACAACCATCAGGAAGTGCAGACAAGGCCTGTCGGGCAAGCCTTGCCCCGTAACGATTGACCGCCGCAAGCCCTGCCTTGAACCCCGTCAGCCCCATGTCCCGTGCCAGTTCCGCCAGGCGCTGTTCCCCGGCACGGTTGGCACTCAACTGCGCCGCAAGGTCGCCCTCCATTTGTACCGGGCTGGCAGTCGCATTCACAATGCGCTGCATCACTTCCGTCACCGCTTGTCCGGCACGCACCAGATGCGTGGGCGGAATGACGATGCCCTCTTCCTCGAGAGAACGGGAAATCGGCATGGAACCCGGAGCCTCGGCACCGATATCCGCATGGTGCGCACGATTGGCCACGAACCCAACAGGAACATCATCGACATAAACCGGTGTAATCAAGGTCACGTCCGGCAGGTGCGTGCCCCCCAGAAACGGGTCATTGACGATCAATACATCACCCTGAGCCCAGGCCGTTCCTGCCACCAGATCACGCATGGCAAAGGCCATACTGCCCAGATGCACCGGAATATGGGCGGCCTGGGCACACAATTCCCCCGCCGGACCAAACACCGCACAGGAGAAGTCCAGCCTATCCTTGATATTGGTCGAGAATGCAGCACGTTGCAGTACCGCCCCCATTTCGTCACAAACAGCGGTCAAGCGGCTGGAAAACAGGCTAAGTTCAATCGTATTCATGTGACACATCCTTTTATGCCAACACTGAGACCCACTTTAATACCATGCTGAACATACTGTAAATTAATGTATTTTTTAATATAAAATGGCGTCATTTCCGTATTGCAAAGTCCCAACTGCTGCCGTATCCTCCCATTCCCGACTATTTTAGTCACCTATTACCAACTACTGCTACAACAATCAGCCTGCGGGCCACAAGGAGTCGAACACATGAATCCATTAACATCCGTCCTGGGAACCATTATCTCGGGTTTCATCCTGGCAATCCTGATCGTACTGGGTCTGGGGATGACCGGCATCAATGCACTCGAAATTGAAGTCTGGTTGCACGTACTGGCCGGTGTAGTCTGGATCGGACTGCTGTACTACTTCAACTTTGTACAGGTACCGGCTGTAGGTGAAGCACTGGGTGACGAAGGCGGTCCTGGCCCTGCCGCGATCAACAAATACGTCGCACCGCGTGCCCTGCTGTGGTTCCGCTGGGGCGCCGTTGCAACCTGGGTGACCGGTGTTGGTGCACTGCAGCACCTGGGTGAAGGTGGTGTTGTTGCTGCGTTTACCCTGCAGGATGGCTGGCAGGTCATCGGTATCGGTGCCTGGCTGGGTACTATCATGCTGTTTAATGTCTGGGTACTGATCTGGCCAAACCAGAAGAAGATACTCGGCATTGTTGATGCCAGTGCAGACCAGATCGCCGGGGCCAAGAAAGTTGCCCTGATGGCCTCACGCACCAATACCCTGCTGTCCATTCCGATGCTGATGTGCATGACCGGACATATGCATGGCTTGCCGTTCTAGCCGGTAACCACAGTTAATACGGAGATTTAACAGACAGACACGCGTCTGGAACAGCCGTAACAGCAACTGCAAACCCGGTCACTGGCCGGGTTTGCGCTTTTCAGGCAATCGGCTATAGAATTCAGTATCAATCAAGGCTGGCAGTCTGAAACGGACTGCCTTTTCTATTTTGGGCAATGAAAAAATGGCAGATCATCTTATGTCGACCTATAACCGTCTTCCGGTCCAGTTTCAACGGGGTGAAGGCATCTGGTTGTGGGACAGCGAAAACAGGCAATACCTGGACGCACTCAGCGGCATTGCCGTGTGCGGACTCGGGCATGCCCACCCGGCCGTTACCAGTGCCATCGCTGAACAGGCCGGAAAACTGGTACATACATCCAACCTTTACGGCATCGAACTACAGGAACAGCTGGCTGACAAACTGTGCAGCCTGGCGGAGATGGACCGGGTGTTCTTTTCCAATTCCGGTGCCGAGGCAAATGAAGCTGCCATAAAAATCGCACGGTTGTTTGGCCACAGTAAAGGCATCGACAACCCCGCCATCATTGTGATGGATCACAGTTTCCACGGACGTACCCTGGCAACATTGACCGCCACCGGTAATCGCAAGGTACAAGCCGGCTTTGAACCACTGGTACAGGGTTTTATCCGCGTCCCCTACGACGACCTGGATGCCATCAGCAAGGTGGCCGCAAACAGCCAGGATGTGGCAGCCATCCTGGTAGAACCCATACAGGGTGAGGGCGGCGTCAATATACCGGACAGCGCCTACCTCGACGGGATACGTGCCATTTGTGACGACCATGACTGGTTGATGATGCTGGATGAAATTCAGACGGGCATGGGACGTACCGGCAGATGGTTTGCCTGGCAGCACAGCAATGCCAGACCCGATGTTGCGACAGTGGCCAAGGCACTGGGTAATGGCGTACCGGTGGGTGCCTGCATGGCGAGGGGCAAGGCGGCCGACATGATGCAGCCAGGCAGTCACGGCACGACATTTGGCGGTAATCCACTGGCCTGCCGTGCCGCCATCGCCGTACTTGAATCACTGGAACAGGAACAATGCGTGGCGAATGCCGCAAGCACCGGCGAGCAGATGCTGGCCGGCTTCTCAGCTGCACTCGCGGACCTTGATGGCGTTGTCGAAATCCGTGGACTGGGCCTGATGATCGGCATTGAACTTGATCGGCCCTGCAGCGAACTGGTCAGCAAAGCCCTGGAACAGGGTCTGTTGATTAATGTCACGGCAGAACGGGTCATACGTCTGCTACCTCCCCTGATACTGACTGACAAGCAGGCCGATATGATTGTTGCGCAGGTCAGTAACCTGATACACGAATTTATTGGTCAATAAGTCATGGATCATCAGAATTTTTTAACACTACTCGATTTTTCACCGGATGCTTTACATGGACTGGTAAGGCGTGCCATCGAACTCAAGGCCATGCGCAAGGCCGGCACCCTGCATGAAACGCTAAAGAACAAAATACTGGCCATGGTGTTTGAGAAATCCTCCACCCGCACCCGTATGTCTTTCGAGGCCGGCATGGCACAGCTTGGCGGCACGGCCATCTTTCTGTCTCCACGTGACACCCAACTGGGGCGTGGCGAACCAATCGAGGATTCAGCACGGGTACTGTCACGTATGGCTGATATCATCATGATCAGGACATTCGAACACGAAAAAATCGAACGCTTTGCCGCCCACTCCGAAGTCCCGGTCATTAATGCACTGACAGACCTGTACCATCCCTGCCAGTTACTGGCCGACATGCAGACCTGGTTCGAACACCGTGGTGACATCCGTGGCAAAACAGTTGCCTGGATCGGTGATGGCAATAACATGTGCCACTCCTATATCAACGCTGCACGTCAATATGGCTTCACTCTGAACATTGCCTGCCCGGAAGGCTATGAACCGGATGAATCAATACTGCGGGCAGCCGCAGCCAGTGCCGTGATGCTGCGTGATCCCGCTGAGGCAGCACGTGCTGCCGATCTGGTGGTCACAGATGTCTGGGCCAGCATGGGGCAGGAAGAAGAGCAGGCACACCGTGAAAAGGCTTTTGCCCGCTACCAGGTTGATGCCGGCATCATGGATACAGCTGCCGCGGATGCCCTGTTTATGCATTGTCTGCCGGCCCACCGCGGAGAAGAGGTCAGCGCCGACGTCATTGACGGACCGCAAAGCGTCGTCTGGGATGAAGCGGAAAATCGCCTGCATGCCCAGAAGGCATTGCTTGAATACCTGCTGCAATAACAGCAACAATGTGCAGACTCGCTGCCTACCTTGGACCTGCCATCCCGCTGCAACAGTTCCTGCTGACGCCGCCACACAGTCTTTACAAACAGGCCTGGGAGCCGCAAGAACTGAAATACGCCAAATTAAATGCCGACGGTTTCGGTTTTGGCTGGTACAACCCTGATGGCACACCCTCTGCCTACACCAGCATCCTGCCTATCTGGTCTGACAGCAATCTGCCGGACCTTGCACGTACGCTGACGGCCCCGCTCTGGCTCGCCGAGGTACGCAGTGCAACACAGGGTAATCCGGTGCATCAGTTCAACACGGCCCCATTCTATGACGCGCAACTGATATTCACCCACAATGGTTTCATCAGGGGTTTCCATCACTGTGTGCAGCCGGAAATCACAGCAATGCTGACACCGGAAATTGCAACCGGCATACGTGGCAATACGGACTCTGAATATTTATTTGCCTGCCTGCGACAGTTGCTGCTGGATGATGCCGCCCTGGACCTGCCGGATGCTATCCGGCGACTGTTTTCCCTGCTCGCTGACATAGTAACAAGCCAGGCAGCACTGCTGAATATCATCATTACCGATGGCGTGAACCTGTACGCTGCACGCCACGGCATAAACCATGAGTGCCCGTCTCTCTATTTCTCGACTGCTGACGAACTTTTTCCCGGTGGGCAGGTGATTGCTTCCGAGTGTTTCTCGGATGACAGCTCCTGGCAGCCAGTACCGGAGCACCACCTGCTGATCGTCAAACCTGACAAGCCACCCGAGTTACTCGCCCTGTGAACCGGCCTGCGCTGCTGAACGAACTCCGCCTTGCCCAGGATCTGGTCATGGCGCTGGTAGAACCCCTGCAGGATGACAGCTATCGTCAGCAGTTCCACCCTGACCTGAGCCCGCTGGGCTGGCACCTGGGACACTGTACCTATACCGAGTGTTACTGGTTGCAGGAAGTCGTTATGGGGGATAACCGGTACACGGCTCCGGTCGCAAGTCTGTATTCGCCCGCCATAACACCAAAACCGGAACGCGGGACGAGACTCCCACCCCTGAACGTACTGGTGCAATGGGTTATCGGCATGCAATCACTGCATGCCGAAATGTTCGACACGGCACCGGCCACACTGCTTGAGCATTCCCTGATGCAGGATGATTACCTGATACATTTCCTGATACAGCACTACAGTCAGCATTACGAAACCATGCTGGCAGCGCTTACGCAGCGTGCACTTCACACTGCTGCGACAGATTTTCAGGTGACGCAGCCGTTTACAGCACACTCCCCCCGACAGGACAGGATCAGTGTGCAACCTGGCCATTACCGGGTAGGCGGCCTGGCCCCCGTCGCTTATGACAATGAACTGCCGTCACAGCAAGCAACCCTCGGCCCCTACGACATCGCACGTAATCCGGTCAGCAACGGTGAGTATCTTGCCTTTATGGAAGATGGCGGTTATGCAAATGAATCCTGCTGGGACAAAACCGGCTGGCAGTGGCAGCAGCAACAGCCACTAACCGGCCCGGAACACTGGCGCCGGGACAGCACCGGGAACTGGTACGGCGTGGGGGTGCGCGGAGCCTATGAACTTGACGGCGCTGATGCACTGCACGGCATCTCGCAGTATGAGGCTGCAGCCTATGCCAGCTGGGCCGGTGGCCAGTTACCACATGAGCATCAATGGGAAGTCGCCTGCCGGTTGCAGATGCTTGAACAGACCGGCCGCGTCTGGGAATGGTGTAACAACAGTTTTTATCCCTACGCAGGCTTCCAGCCATTTCCCTACGTGGAATATTCACGCCCCTGGTTTAACGATGATCACTACACCCTGCGCGGTGGCAGTTTTCATACCCGCCCGGCCATCAAGCGGGCCAGTTTCAGAAATTTTCATACCCCGGAAAAGCGACACATCTTTGCCGGACTCAGGCTGGTCTATTGAAGTGCCCCCGGCCAGCCTGTCTGCAGCCCTGTCATGAACAAGCCAGACCATAACAACACATCCTCACAGGGCATTGGCAGAGGCATGGTGATTGCTGCCTGGATACTGCTGCTGGTATTGCTGACCCTGTTTTTTAATGATCGGCTGGACAGACAGAAGAACCCCAATCAACAGCTTGCGACTGCCATGACAGACGGCATTCCTGAAGTACGTTTACAACGGAACCGTTTTGGCCACTATGTAGCAACCGGCAGCATTAACGGACAAGCAGTAGAGTTTATGCTGGACACTGGCGCAACCGACGTCTCCATTCCGGAGGGAATTGCAGACAGGCTGGGACTGCAACGAGGTCAGACAGTGAACTACCATACGGCCAATGGCACCATTACCGCATGGCAGACCATTGCCAGTGAAATACAACTTGGGCCACTGCGTCTCGGGCCGGTACGCGCCAGCATCAACCCGCACGATCAAAGTAATGCTGTCCTGCTGGGTATGAGTTTTCTCAAGCAACTGGACTTTAGCCAGCAAGGCAATACACTGACGCTCAAATACCCGAACCAGGAGACCGGCAAATGAATTTTATCCAGCAGTTGACAGACTGGAGCGGGCAGCTCTCCGGTCTCCTGTGGGGCAACCCGCTGACACTGATCATCCTGTTGGGCACTGGTCTGTACCTGACCATTCGTCTGGGACTGGTACAGGTTCGCGGGTTCACACATGCCGCCGCCTTGATAACAGGAAAATACGACCACCGGGAAGACAGCGGTGAAGTGTCACACTTCCAGGCACTGGCCACAGCCCTGTCAGCCACCATCGGTACCGGCAACATTGCCGGGGTGGCAACCGCCATTACCCTGGGTGGACCAGGAGCCCTGTTCTGGATGTGGGTCACCGCATTCTTCGGCATGGCCACCAAATTTACAGAGTGCACCCTGGCACTGAAATTCCGTGAGATCTCGCCCGACGGCAAGATCGCCGGCGGCCCCATGTACACACTGCTGAACGGCCTGAACATGAAACGCACGGCCGCCCTGTTTGCCATATTCACACTGGTTGCCTCATTTGGCATAGGCAATATGGTACAGGCCAATTCAGTCGTGGATGGCCTGGCCTATGTGTACCCGGTGGTGGATGAATATAACTGGCTCATCGGTTGCATACTTGCCCTGCTGGTCGGGCTGGTCATCCTTGGCGGGATAAAACGCATCGCACACGTTGCCAGCACCATTGTCCCCTTCATGGCTGTCACCTATGTTATTGCCGCACTGATCGTACTGTTCATCCATGCCAGTGATATTCCCGCCGCCTTCCTGACCATTATCGACATGGCGCTGAATCCGTGGTCTGTCGGTGGCGCTGCTGTTGGCGAGGCCATTCGCTGGGGTGTTGCACGCGGCCTGTTCTCCAACGAGGCAGGGCTCGGCTCGGCCCCCATGGCACACGCGGCAGCCCGCACCAACGAACCGGTGCGCGAGGGACTGGTCGCCATGCTCGGGCCATTCATCGACACCATCGTAATCTGCACCATGACCGGTCTGGTCATTGTTGTTACCGGTGCATGGCAGGAAAGCAGTGAGTCACTCACCGGCGCGGCCCTGACCGCACATGCCTTCAAGGGCGCACTGGGAACAGCAGGCGAGTTTATTGTGGGTGTCGGTCTGGCCTTGTTTGCCTATTCCACCATTATTGCCTGGTCATACTACGGTGACCGTTCTGCCCATTACCTGTTTGGCGAACGTGCGGTACTACCCTATCGTATTGTGTATACCCTGCTGGTGATCGCGGGTGCCGCCGTACCACTGCAACTGGTCTGGAACATCGCAGATATAACCAACATACTGATGGCACTGCCCAACCTGATCGGACTGATCCTGTTGGCGGGGCTGGTAAACAGGCTGAAGAATGAATATATGTCGCGACCACATGTGGCATCGAACAGGCCTGATTGAATCACCATGCAGTGACATTGCCAACAGGCCGCAGGAAACATCGCGTCCATACAGTTATTATCTTATCCAATTTAATACAGGAACTTCGTCATGACTGAAATAACGACCGACTCCGGTCTGCGCTATACCGATATAAAAACCGGCAACGGTGACACGGCCACCGGCAGAGGGCAAACAGCCATCGTGCATTACACCGGCTGGCTAGAAGACGACACCAAATTCGATTCCAGCCGTGATCGCAACGAACCCTTCAGTTTCCCGATGGCCTGCGGTTACGTTATTCCCGGGTGGGACGAAGGTGTAAAAGGCATGCAGGTCGGCGGAATTCGACGGCTGGTGGTGCCTGCCGAACTGGGATACGGCGCCCAGGGTGCCGGTGGTGTCATCCCGCCAAACGCTACCCTGACTTTCGAAATAGAGCTGCTGGAACTTTCCACCTGAATGTTACTGGATGTCCTTGATGAGGACTTGCTGCACACCGTGCGTGCAGCACTGGACGAAGATATCGGCAGTGGCGACATCACTGCGGCACTGGTACCCCGCGACCAAACGGCAAGTGCTACTGTCATCTGCCGGGAAAACGCCGTGGTCTGTGGCCAGGCATGGTTTAATGCCGTATTCGCAGAACTTGACAACCGAATATCAATAACCTGGCTGGTTCACGACGGTGATATGGTGAGGGATAAAGAGACTCTCTGCACCCTTTCCGGCCCCGCAAGACCACTCCTTACCGGTGAACGGACAGCACTGAATTTCCTGCAAACACTGTCTGCCACAGCAACGCGTGCCCAGCACTATGCAGAGACAATCGCGGACCTGCCGGTCAGGATCCTGGATACACGCAAGACCATTCCCGGATTACGCCACGCCCAGAAATATGCAATACGTGTCGGTGGCTGCGACAATCATCGTAGCGGTTTATATGATGGCATCCTGATAAAAGAGAATCACATCGCAGCAGCAGGCTCCATCAACAAAGCGGTCAGCAAAGCCAGAAATGCCAACCCGGACGTAATGGTTGAAGTCGAAGTCGAAGACGACGCCCAGATTCAACAGGCACTGGCCGCCGGCGCAGACCGCCTGCTACTGGACAATTTCACCCTGCCTGCACTGACAGCGGCCGTCCAGGCGGTTGCAGGCCGTGCAGAACTCGAGGCCTCCGGCGGCATCACCCTTGAAAACCTTCGGGAAACAGCCCGGACAGGGGTTGACTTCATCTCGATTGGAACCTTGACAAAGGACATCCAAGCAATTGATTTATCAATGACATTTGACATTCAGACCTAGCCACACAGCGAGCACTTCCAACACCCCACCCGTCCCTATTCAGCATTCCGCCATTGCAGTCGATAAGCATCTGAGCAAAGGCCATTCATGCAGTATTCTTTACCCTGGCAAGATAAAAATATGAAACAACACAGCAAGTCACGTGGATTCACCATCCCGGAAATCCTTATTACCCTGGGAATTATCGCTATTGTGTTGTCGACTGCTGTTCCAGGCATCAGTTCTATGATCAAGGACAACCGGCTGGCTACCCAACTAAACTCCGTCGTCACCCATATTCATATTGCACGCGCTGAAGCAGTCAAACGGGATGTACGCGTAATCATGTGCAGAAGCAGTTCGCCAAACGCCACCACACCCAGCTGCGGTGGTTTAGCGAACGACTGGACAAGTGGCTACATTGTCTTTGCAGATGACGGTAACTACAGCAATAACTTGTACGACTCAGGCACGGACACCCTGTTACTTCGCGGCCAATCCGCTGCATCAGGTGTCACAATACTTACCAGCTCGAGCTGGAACAGGAATCTGGAATTCAACCCCGACGGATCTATAAACGAAAGCGCAGTAGCCTTCATGTCACTGTGTGATGATCGGAAAAGCGACAACGGGAGACAAATCCAGGTTGCAGCAAGCGGTATACCCAGGATGTTTTCAGGTAATATAGACTGCGATCCTAGCACCCCCACACCATAAAAAAAGCCCGCAACAGCAACGGGCTTTTTTTATACTGGTGCCGGAGAGAGGAATTGAACCCCCGACCTTCTCATTACGAGTGAGCTGCTCTACCGACTGAGCTACTCCGGCTCTGCGGA
>DMKK01000018.1:20997-25984 GCA_003454335.1 Gammaproteobacteria bacterium
CTCACCGGTATCAACATTATAAAAATGATGATGGTTAGTGGTATTGGGATCGTAGAACACCCGGGTCGGGTCGACAATAATTTCCCTGACCAGGCCATTGCGGGCAAACAGACCCAGGGTGTTATAAACCGTGGCCTTCGACACGCGATCCCGGCCATCGTTCACGGATGTCATCACCTGATCAGCCGAGTAGTGCCGCACATGATCAAACAGCACCCGCGCAATCATCAGACGCTGCTGTGTTGGCAAAATACCATGATTCCTTAACATACCGGCGATGTCCGGCTTGCCGTTCATTTGACTATTTGTCTGGTTTTCCATAAATAAGCTTCCGGAAATATATGTCCCTGCCATGGGTATCTTCCATTTGTGTCATTATATGCTTGACTGAGCGCTTGCGTCTATGCCAGACGTACCATTTAACAGGTTAAACACGCCAGTCGTACCCCGGGATTTCACAGTGCATAAGGGGAAAACCGTGTAAAACTGTCCCGTTCCAGCATGCAATCCAGCAACAGTTGTGCGGAGGCCGGCGCCATCACCACACCGTTGCGAAAATGACCGGTGTTCACGTACAGCCCGCGGATCTCCGGATGCCCCCCTATGAAAGGGACCCCGGTGGATGTCCCGGGTCGCAGTCCTGCCCAGTGTTTAATAATCTTGTAATCGGACAGGACCGGCACCAGGCTAATTGCCTTTTCCATGAGCACATCCCTTGCTGTCTGTGTGGTTTCCTTGTTATACCCCGTGTACTCCAGCGTACTCCCCGCCAGTACCAGACCATTCTGACGCGGAATCAGGTAATAATCACCGTGCATGGTGATATGCCGCAGCAAACCGGGACGGGCTTCAAACATGATCATCTGCCCCCGGACCGGCTCTACTGCCAGCTCCAGTCCGGCTTGCTGCATAATCCGGGAACTCCAGGCACCACCGGCAATGACCACGCGGTCTGCCGTGAACGCCCCCTGGCTGGTCTGCACCCCCTGAATACCGCCCGACCTTATAATGAGATCAGTAACCTCGGTCTGCTCGTGCAAATCAACGCCCTGTAGCTGTACCGACCTGGACATGGCAGCACACAGCAACGGATTACGGATTTGTGCCACATCGGGCAGCAGCAGACCGGTTGCCGGGGCCAGCAACACCTCCGGGTCAAGCTGGCGTATCTGCTCATAATCTACCGACTGGATTCGACACGAATATTTTGTAGCCCACTCCCTGATCCTCGCATCCAGTGGCTTATCCAGGAACAGCACACCGGATTGCACCCATTCAGCATCAATGCCGGTCTGTTCCAGCAGTTCGTTGACCAGGACAGGATAATAATGCTGACTCCAGACCACCAGTTCGGAAATAGCATCCGCATACTGCCAGGGGATGAGTGGCGACAGTATGCCACCACCGGCCCAGGAGGCCTCTCTTCCTGCCTCACCACGGTCCAGCAGGACAACGGAAAGTCCTGCTGCACGCAAGGCACGCGCTGACAACATGCCGAGCAGACCGGCCCCCACCACAATACAGTCAACACTGACCCTGTTTCCCGCCATGCCGTCCTTCCAGATCCCGATTCAGTTCTACGATAATGATCACCCTGTCACCATCAAGAAAGCACCTGTCTAGCCGATAGCGGAGGACTGGGTATGTGTCCTTTTTTATTCAGCCGTTTTATATGCAGTGCCGCCGTAAATGGAAGCAGGATTCGTGGCTGAATCCGTCCATCGGGTAAATTTAGCCGCTTATCTTATAGCGGATGACACGGATGAGCGAGGTTTGTTGAACTATGAGTATGGAAAGAGAACAGGGATTTACTCTGGTTGAGCTGCTGATAACGATTGTCGTTGTCGGCATCCTGCTGGCAACGGCGGTACCTGGTTTTATGCAGGCAATTAAAAACAATCGGGTGACAGGACAGGCAAACAGCCTGGTGGTTAGCACGCAGATGGCCCGTAATGAAGCGGTCAAACGGGGAGCCAGCACAACCATCTGTGCAGCAAATGTAAGTATGAACGCCTGCTCCGGCAGCACTGACTGGTCGACCGGCTGGATCACCTTCTCGGATCTGAACCGTGACGGTGTAATAAATGCCGGTACCGGCGCCTGCCTGGATACTGAGGACTGCCTGCTAGGCACCGTCAGCGGGCCGGAAAAAAGCACGTTAACCGCTGGCAACAGTGATATTCGCTTCATGCCAACCGGACAGACTGCCAATGGACCGCTCACCCTTACCCTGAAAGCAAATGATTGCGACCACCAACAGGAACGCAGCATCATCATTACCCTGCAAGGCCACACCACCGTTACCAAACGTGCATGCACCCCTTAACCAAGGATATCCATAATCGTGATGTACAGAATCAAACATTCCAGAAACAAACAGCAGGGCTTTACCCTGCTGGAAGTACTGATTGCCCTGCTGGTCCTTTCAATTGGCTTGCTGGGCCTGGCTGCGCTGCAAACAACCGGCCTGCGATCCAACGAAATGGCCAGCATGCGTACCACTGCCACCATGCTGGCGTATGACATTTCCGACCGCATGCGGGCCAACCCCCAGGGAATCGTTGACAGCAACTACAAAATTGGCTCCGGGACCCTGTCAGTAACCATTCCCGATTGCACAGCTGTGGATTGCACCACAGCACAAATGGCAATGTTCGATCTCAGCCAATGGAAAACGGCCATCGCCCTGCTACCCGGGGGACTGGGGGATATTACCCAGGTAGCCGGTCCGCCACTGGTTCACACTATTACTGTTCGCTGGGACCAAAATCGCGAGAGTGCCAGCGGCGTGCGTTGCCCGCCCCAGGACAGTACTGATCTTCGTTGCTTTCGACTGGTCCTTTCGGAATGACTATGCATACACACAAATATTTAACAAAATCTCGCTACCGCAGCCGCGGCTTCAGCATGGTAGAACTGATGGTAGCCCTGGTTATTACACTGATTCTGCTTGCCGGAATTGGCCAGATATTTATCAGCTCGAAGAAAAGCTTTGTCATACAGAATGCACTGGCACGCATTCAGGAGAATGGCCGCTACGCCATGGATATACTTGTCTCCGACCTGCGCCGTGCCGGCTACTGGGGTGGTAACGCCGATATAACCACAATTACAGGTTCGCAGGGCGTCAATCTCACTGCAGCAGAAGAATGCGCCGACACTACAGCCGGACCATCAGACTGGACACGCATGCTGGGGCGCAGTGTTTATGGCATGAACCTTTCAGGCACTGCAAAACCCTCGGATACAGGCAATGACTACGGCTGCATAAAGGACGCCGGCGCCTCACCCTATGTTCGGGGCGACGTACTACTGGTCCGCTATGCCCACCCGTCCAGTATCGGCAGCATTACCAAACCCCTCCCCTGCTCCAAAGCTGCGCCGAATACGACTATCAAGGACTGTTATCCGAATGAATACTTTCTGCGCTCATCGCTGTTTCGGGGGCGCCTGTTTCAGGGGGTCAACAGTGAAAATACCGAGAACAATCTTGTTGCACCTGCCATCAGAACGGCCGAACTGGTCGCACACGCCTACTACATAGGCGAATCCAGCACTGCCTCTGCATGCCCTGCCGATGGCGCTGTGCCATCACTCTATCGTATCAGCCTGGTCAACGGAGCATTCTCTGCTGAGGAAGTGGCCTATGGCGTTGATAACCTGCAAATAAAATACGGCATCGATACCAGTGGCAACAACGTTGTTGACCGCTACTACGACGCCGACGAGATTGACTCAACCGACTTAACAAAACCCGACTGGGAAAATGTCATTGTCGCACGCACCTGGTTGCTCGTCCGAGCCGAATGTCCGGAAACCGGTTACACCAACAGCACCACATACGCCATGGGTGACGAGAACTACACGCCAGCAGACACTGCTAACCGGGGTTATCGACGCAAGCTCTACACGTCGACAGTAAAACTGCGCAACAGTAACTAGGCCGGAGACAACAAATGCAAAGGACCCGACACAAGACCTACCGATCCAGTCAGCGGCAAGCAGGCGCCGCCTTGTTCATGGCGCTGATTTTTCTGCTGATCCTGACCATGCTAGGCGTCTTCGGAATGAATGTTTCCCGTCTTGAGAACCTGATGGCCGGTAACACCCAGTTCCAGACCACGGCACTGAACAATGCAGAATACACCCTTACCAGGGGGGTAGCGGATATCCTGAAGGTAGAATCCGATGGCCTGGCATATCCAACGACCGCGGGTTATCACACCGTCGGTGATGTCGAACCCGCGGACCTGACATGGAGCTTCACCACCAAACCCGTCTCACTGCCCGATGGCAGCACCGGTAAGTACATTATCCTGAATGCCGGCACCGATAACGACGACGGTGAAGACAGTTCCTACACCGGCACCATCACCCCGGCACCTGGCGCTATCGTTCAGGTATTCCTGGTCACCGCCCAGAGTGAAAGCTCCAGGGGCGCAAAACGCATTGTGCAATCAGTGGTTGTCACCGACCCACTGGTCCCCTGATTAACGGAGAGTCCCATGAAGACAACACACAAACAAACACCCTGGAAAATCCTGGCCGGTATGACGGCGATCCTCAGCAGTCTGTTGTATGCCGTCGCGGTCTTCGATCCCGTTAGCCAGCCTACAGTCACACTCGGTGAGTATGCGCTGAAAAGCAGGGACCTTCTTAATGGTCCAACCAAGGCCTATCGCTCATGGTTTGAAAACGGCGCCTGGCAGGGTGATCTCATTGAATATGACATCCTTGTGGATGGCTCACGCTCACTCAACCATACACTGGTAGGCTCCACTGATGAAACCGCGCTGATTGCACTGGCCAGCGACTCGACCAAAAACTGGATGGCACGCGCCACGTTTCTCAAAAACGAACAGAACGTAACAGATTACTGGAAGGAAGAAACATCCGGTGGTCGAAGGCTTTTCACCTATAACACTTCAGCCCAGGTTTCCTTTCACTGGGACAACCTGACCACCGCGCAGAAATTCTCTCTGGACCA
>DMKK01000256.1:0-2541 GCA_003454335.1 Gammaproteobacteria bacterium
ACGAAGGAACCGGAAAATTCGAGCATCTCACCCTTCTTGGAAGAGTCCATCAGCACCTGCACCAGCAGCAGCACCAGAACATAGGCGACGATCTGGTAGTTGGCCGCGATCGGAATGGCAAGCCGGTCCATGAAGCGTTGCACCGCCGGCTTGCGCCGGTAAAGCGGGATCAATACGGCCAGGTACAGGAACAGCATGATTGCCAGTCCCTTGCCAAATATCAGCTTGTTGATCTTGGTGTCATTGACGACCAGGTTGTGCAGATTCATTTCACCCTGGGCATTATGTTCCTCGAAAAACTCACTGCTATCTATGCTGAACAATCGCTGCCCCCAGGAAACCTCCTCGCCTGCACCAAACATAAAAAACAGTCCCAGCAACGTGGTCATCAGCAGAAAAGAGAAGGGCCGCTGTCCGCGCAACAACCACACCCGTCGAAAACAGACCACCATGCCAACCAGCAGTGCCAGTACCGTCATCCATTCAGTAAAGCCGTCTTCTACAACAAAATATTGTTTGAACCACTCATGATCAAGATAACTGAGAGCAAAGCCTGTCAACGTACCAATAGCCACGAAGGACAGCACCAGTTTTTCCACCAGACTCACGTTTTTCAACATCCGGACACTCCTGCACAGGTATTGCAGAACGGGGCACAGGCTAAACAGACGCCGTCCCCGTGATTGACTTGATGGCATGAACACTATCACAATTCACCGCACCATTCGACGAGCAAGGACGTACCATGACAGCTATCCGACTCGGTGTACTCCTGGTGATTGCTGCCGGGTTCACGCTGGCACTATCCTCCCTGCACGCCATACAGGAACCCGCCTTTGTTAGCCCTGAAAACAGGACCAGCAGACCAAACAGCGAGCCGGTACTGGAGGAGGCCTTTATTTCCGGTGACCTCACCAGGGAGGTACACAGCGCCACCGCTATCGAACTCAATAATGGTGATATCCGTGTCTTCTGGTATGGCGGCAAACGCGAGGGCAGCAAGGACACATCTATCTACAGTCGCGTGCTGAACAAGGACAGCAACAGCTGGTCTGCCGTCGATGAAATCATGACACGTCGGACAGTCACCCTGGATACGCACAGGTATATTCGCAAGCTGGGCAACCCTGTGGCCCTGGTTAACGGTGATAAAATCTGGCTGTTTTTCGTGTCGGTATCGGTTGGTGGCTGGGCGGGCAGCTCGATAAACCTGTCGGTGTCAGACGATAATGGCACTACCTGGGGACCGGTCAAACGCCTCATCAGTTCGCCATTCATGAACATCAGCACCCTGGTCAAGAATGCCCCGCTGCTTACCGATAATGGTGACGTTATTCTGCCAGCCTACCACGAGTTCCTTGGCAAATTTTCGGAACTGTTACAGCTGGACAGCGCCGGCAATGTATTAAATAAAAATCGCATCAGCCACGGCAGGGAGGCTATCCAGCCAACCCTGCTACCCGTGGACAGCACGCATGCTATCGCGTTCATGCGCAACACTTCTGCAAGGCAACCGGGGAAACTCTGGTTCAGCCGCAACCAGGACAAGCTTGACAACTGGACACCGCTTGAAGCATTGACTCTGCCCAACCCGGACGCGGCCGTGGCGGCTGTCCAACTGAACACAGCGGACGAACTGTTACTGGTTTTCAACAACCATCCCTCGGAAAGAGATGATATCAGCATGGCGTACCGCCCCGGCAATGGCGCCACATGGCAGCTGATTCACCAGTTTGAAAAAACAATATCAGGCGCCGTGGAAGAGCACAATCCGTACTCCTACCCGTATCTGTTACAGACACACGACGGCAATTTCCACCTGTTCTACACCTGGAAAAGAAAGCACATCAAGCATGTCTACTTTAATCGCGCAGCTCTGCTGGACATGCTGTCGTCAGCAGGGCCGGAATTATGATTAGTGCAAGCCCACTGCTAACGGGGCTGGCCATGGCATTACTTTGCCTGGCGTTTGCCACCATCCTGCTACCACTGAACAGGCTGCCACTGGTCGGTAGAATGCTGGTGATCGTTAGCATTACCCTGCTGGTGATGCTGCCGGTTTCTGATTACCCGGGCTGGTATTATGTGCGCAGCGTCTTTGGTGACAGCTCGGTCACTGCTCTGGTTTTTTATATCGCCCTTATACTGCAACAGCATTTTTCATGGCAACTTTATCAGGAAAATGAGCTGGTCTTGTTACGCCGACTGGTTCTGACAACAGCACTACTGCTCTATCCGTTCGCACTGGGAGTGACACACTATGACAGCTACAGCCAGGGCTATGCCAACCCGTGGTTGCTTGGGGGCCTGTTAATGCTCACCCTGTTCTGCTGGCTCGTAAAATATTATTTGCTGGCCATAACCATAACAGCCGCGGTTACTGCCTACAGCCTGCAACTGCTGGAATCGCTAAACCTGTGGGACTATCTGATCGACCCGGCGTTTCTGCTCATCATGATTTTGACCTGGCTACGGCCTTCCGTACAAAAAATACAGCCGAGACAGTAGGATGTGCTGAGGTACGAAGCTTCCGCATCCTGC
>DMKK01000256.1:2560-7812 GCA_003454335.1 Gammaproteobacteria bacterium
CCCTGCAGGCGAAGCGCATCGATCTCGACATGATGCGCTTTGTACACTATTTATCGACAGGCGCTGTTGTGTACAGGCGGTTGCGGTACAGATAATCCAGCACAACGACAAACGCGAGTGCATCTTTCTCAAGTGCTGCATTGTGCTCCGCGGGTTCCAGGTGATCCTCTGCCGTAACACGGTAGGTCTCTGCCGGTTTGTCGGGCTGAATAATGGCAATCTCGTCTGCATAACGCAAACCGTATAACTCGTGAAACTGCAGCAATGACACACCTGTCTGCCTGTCGGAGAATATTGAATTACCCAGTATCGGGTAAGCAAGATCCAGCCCCAGTAAATCAAGTGCCGTAGCAAGTGCATCCGGCTGGGTCACGAGCTTGTCGATCCGCTCGGGCGTCACGCCCCCGCCAAGAATAAGACCCGGAACCCGGAAGGTATCAACAGGAATAATATCATCGCCATATACCCGTACATTATGGTCGGCGATGACCATAATGACCGTATCATCGTAGTAACCGTTTTCTTTCGCCAGGTCAATAAATTTTCCGATAGCGTAATCTGCAAACTTGATGGCATTCTTGTCGCTCTTTGCAGGCACACCGGGTAGCAACTCGATGCGCCCCTCGGGAAATTCAAATGGAGAATGGTTGGTCGTTGAAAACATCACCGACACAAACGGCTCGCCTGCCTTGTTCCATTTACTGAATAACTGGTTCGCCTTCACCACCAGATCTTCATCACTGACTCCCCAGGTGCCGTGAAAGCTGGCCTCCGTGAATGTCGGTTCGTCGTAAATCTCATCGAAGCCATTGCCAAAAAACCATGATTTCATATTGTCAAAGCGGCTTTCACCTCCATAAAAGAAGCTGCTCCGATAGCCATGCGGCTTTAACAAACCGGCGACGGTAAAAAAACCGGACTGCGACTGGTTTCTTTTCACCACGCCCTGCCCCGGCGTTGACAGGAACCCGGCAACAGTGCCCGAAATCCCGCGAATACTCCGGGTACCATTGGAATACAGCCGAGTGAACAGCACGCCTTCCTCGCTCAACTCATTCAACCGCGGTGTAATCCCGGGTTCACCACCAATGGCTGCAACAAACTGGGCACCAATGCTTTCCTGTATAAAAATCACCAGGTTTTTCTTTTTCTCACTACTGAAATGGCTGGCCACCTCGCGCATGAACGGTGTCTCGCCGGTGGTCTCGATGTTCAGTCGATTTCCGACACGCTGCAGTGCTTTATCAATCTTCATGGAACCGTATTTATCAGCGGTGCCATCATGTGCGACGCGCGAATAGGCAGCGTACACCACATTATGGATAGTATTTTTCGCCAGCTCATTCAACAGCCGGTTGTTGGAAAAGACGGCATCCGAGGGATTTGCCGGCCGGTGTCCGAATGAAGAGCGCAGCCCCGCAAAGATAATAATGAAAATCGGGATAAATACGATGGCGCGCTTCCACCACGCAACGCTGTAAACATCAAGAATTGCAGGTTTTATTCTGCGGTAAAACCACCAGCCAAGCGCTGCCATCATCAGACCAGCCAGCAGCAACTCCAGCTTGTAGACAGCCCAGATGGTATTCATTACCTCTACGGGGTACTTGAGGTAATTAATAAAAATAACGTTTGGCCGCACATCATATTCTGCGATGAATGGCAGCGTGGCATTTTCCATATACACGGCCAGCACAAACAGCACCAACAGAACAACACTGGTTAGCGTGCTGCCGAGTTTCGCCCAGGCACCGGGCAGAAATGAAATCAGCAATGCCGGAATCAGCAGAAAGGCGCAGGCGGTTATGGTATCCAGCCGCAAGCCATAGAGAAAGGTCCACCAGATACTATGGTCTGCATCGATTATCCTGTCGTAAAAATAAACGATGAAAGCGGCACGCCCAACGGCGAAGACCGCAATAAAATACAGGTATACCCTGAACAGTACCGCAACGGGCTTTAGAAAGTCAGAAAACATAGCTAAGGAATCAATGGGGTCAGTGTCGATTGATTATCACTAAATCTGGCTGCTCGGTATAAATCAATCGACACTGACCCCATTGATTTCTTCATTAGCCCAGGTGAACTGAATCTGGCAGGGTAATCTGCATTTCAATCGGTAAATGATCAGACAGAGAAAAGTTCAGTGCCTTCACATGATCGACCTGCAAGGTTGGTGTAACGAGGATGTGGTCGATATTGCGATGCGGCTGCCAGCTCGGAAAAGTGCATATGTCATGCATCGGCTCACTCATCATGGTGCGGTTGATCAGGTAGTCCATCTCGGCACTTTTTGAGTGGCAGTTCAGATCACCCATCACAATCACGTGCCGGTATTCATTCACGATATCGCTGATGTAATCGAACTGGCGCAAACGTGCGCGCTGCCCGAGCGCCATGTGCAGAATCAGCACCACCAGCGAATGCTGTTTGTTCCCGTAACGGATAAACAGCGCACCACGCCCCGGGATCCTGCCTGGCAAGCGGTGCTCAACGATCTCGGCAGGACTGAAACGACTCAGCAAACCGGTACTGTGGCTGGCAAAACGTCCGATACGACGATTTGTCTGGTCCGACCAGAACGGCATGCCCGCCTTTTCACTCAGGTACTGCGTCAGATTGACATAACTGCTGCGCAGGCTGCCGGCATCCAGTTCCTGCAAACCGACAATGTCATAGTCTTTTACCAGCCGTGCTATACGATCAAGATTACTGAAGCGCTGTGCATGCGGCAGGACATGTTTCCAGCTGCGGGTAATATAGTGCCGGTAGCGGGCTGTGCTGATACCCGCCTGAATGTTGTAACTTAGCAAGCGGATTCGTTGTCCCATATTGACATCCACCTTGACGGGCGCCCTGAGTTCAGATGTTGCTTGTCGCGGTGTTGCCAGCTCGGGCATGCCAGTTCCTGTTTGTTCCGTTTATTTCACCCGCAATTCACCGGGCATCCATAAAGCATCCACTGGCAACTCCGGCCAGTATCATTAGTACATAATAGTATAGCCGGAAGCCGGGGACTTCCCTTCAGTTTGCCAGGGAAGCGGTTCCGATGGGCTATTGGGCAACCGTAGCAGCGTCTGCAGCGGCCTGTGGACGTTCCTGCACAATCAGGTAATCCATGACCTTGATGGCTTTCTCATTGGTACCGGCCTGACTGGCGCTGGTGCTGTATTTGCCATTGATGATAATAGTCGGCACACCTGTGATCGCATAGCGCTTGGTCATCTGCTTCGCGTTGTTGAGCTTCACATTGACAGCAAATGAGTTGAACGTGCTGTTGAAATCCTCGGCCGACACGCCCTGCTCGACAAACAGCGCCTGCACCGTCGCCTCATCCCTGATCTTCTTTCTGTCATTGTGAAGTGCATCGAACAGTGCAAGGTGCACCTTGTCATTAACGCCCAGCAGTTCAGCCGTGTAGTAGGCCTTGCCAAGCAACTCCCAGCTCGGACCCAGCACGGCGGGCATCCGGATAAATTCAACATCATCAGGCTTGCTGGCCTGCCATTCCGTCAGCAGTGGTTCGAGACGATAACAATGGGGGCAGCCATACCAGAACAGCTCCACGACCTCGATCTTGTCATCGGTCGAGGTCGGCTGCGGGTTTGCAAGCACGAGATATTCCTTGCCGGCCTGGTAGTCTTCAGCCATCACGGCAGTCGCAATGAAACACGGGAGAATCACTGCCAGCAACCATCTTGTTACCATCTTCATAAATCCCACTCCTGAATATTATCTGTCTTTAATGACAACAGATTGACACCGTTTGCAGCCCGCAGTTCCGTATACAGGCTTGCCAGCATAAGCCACTATACCCGCTAACGGGCTTGCAGGCTGCTAGTGCAGTCCCTGGACATAGCTTGCGACCGCACGAATCTCCTTGTTGGTCATGCGGCTGGCGGTGATCTGCATCATCTTGATCGAATTTTCGTTTACCCGGTTACCCTCGGCAAACCCGTGCAGCTGGTTTTCTACATACTTGGCATGCTGGCCGCGCAGGGCCGGGTAATTGGCCGGCGGGTTGCCTGCACCTTTCGGACCATGGCAGCCCATGCAGGGAGCAACACCGCTTTCGGAATTGCCGCCACGATAGATTCTCTCTCCCAGCTCAACCAGTTCAGGGTCAGCGGTACCGTAGGCGACTTTTTGGCTGGCGAAATAAGCTGCCAGGTCTTCGTGGTCCTGCTCTGTCAGGTTGCCGACAATACCTTTCATGATGGCGTTGTCACGCTCACCATCGGAGAAGTACAGCAACTGCTGGATGAGATAGCCTTCATGCTGACCGGCCAGTTTCGGCCATTCCGGATTGACGCTGTTGCCGTCAATACTGTGGCAGGCGACACAGGAGGCGGACTTGGTCTTGCCGGCCTCAGCATCACCTTCGGCCTGGGCCTGTGTGAACGCCATTGAAATCAGTAAACTCATTGTTATTACAAGGTAATTCTTCATTTCAGAGCAACTCCTGTATCCACCCGTCCGGCAGTGGACGGGTGCTGTGCATGCGGGATTTGCGACTGCCTGCGCATACGGACGAAAAAAGGGTCCTTTTTATACCCGTCACAGCGCACGGGGTCAACCAGGGCCGGCGCCAGGCAGGCGTGAAACTGTCACTTTCCAAGGGCGCTGAAGTCGCGTCTAATGCGGACTACTCATGAAAAACCTTTTTCAGCAAACCCGTTTCATCCTTGGCACACCGGACAGCCGCCAGGGACCGCCTGACAGTGGCGTTGAGGTTGCCTTTGCCGGTCGTTCCAATGCCGGCAAATCCAGCGCCCTGAATGTCATCACCGGGCAGCGCTCGCTCGCGCGCATCAGCAAGGCGCCAGGGCGCACGCGTGAGATCAATTTTTTTGAGGTGCGTGACGGTATTCGCCTGGTTGATCTCCCGGGCTATGGCTATGCAAAGGTATCCAAGTCCATGAAAGGCCAGTGGCAACGCAACATTGCCCGCTACCTGGAAACCCGCCAGTCACTCTGTGGCGTGGTGCTGCTGATGGATGTCCGGCACCCGCTCAAGGACTACGATCAGCAGGTGCTCAACTGGTGTTATGCCGCCGAACTGCAAACCCATGTGCTGCTTACCAAGGCCGACAAACTAAAACGCGGTCCCGCGCAGTCTGCCCTGCTGCAAACCCGCAAGAGGTTGCAGAACCTGCATCCCGAAGCATCTATTCAACTGTTTTCCGCCCATACCCGTGCGGGCGATGAGGCACTGCAACAGGTGCTCTATGGCTGGCTGGGGTTGAATGAAA
>DMKK01000238.1:0-189 GCA_003454335.1 Gammaproteobacteria bacterium
ACGGCCCTGCTTGTCGACTTCCAGAACCTTGACCTTGACCACGTCACCTTCAGACAACTTGTCACTGACGTTCTGCACACGCTCTTCACAAATCTGCGAAATGTGTACCAGACCATCCTTGCCCGGCAGGATCGTGACAAAGGCACCGAAGTCCATCAACTTGGCCACCTTGCCATCATAAATCGTACC
>DMKK01000238.1:277-3452 GCA_003454335.1 Gammaproteobacteria bacterium
GCACCGGTCTCTTCCTGGATGGAGCGGATGGTCGCACCACCCTTGCCGATCACATCACGGATCTTGTCCGGGTTGATCTTCATGGTGATATAACGTGGCGCAAATTCGGACACATCTTCACGCGGCACCTCGATAGCCTTTTGCATTTCACCCAGGATATGCATGCGCCCACCATTGGCCTGTGCCAGTGCCTTCTCCATGATTTCCTTTGTAATGCCCTGAATCTTGATGTCCATCTGCAACGCGGTCACACCCTTTGTGGTACCCGCCACCTTGAAGTCCATATCGCCAAGATGATCCTCGTCTCCCAGGATATCCGTCAGCACGGCGTAGTCGTCATCTTCCTTGATCAGCCCCATCGCGACACCGGCCACGGCACCACTGATCGGCACGCCGGCGTCCATCATGGACAGGCTGCTGCCGCAGACACTGGCCATGGAACTGGAACCGTTGGACTCGGTAATCTCGGAGACGATACGGATGGTATATGGAAAGTCCTCATTGCTCGGCATGACGGCACTGACGCCGCGTTTGGCCAATTTTCCATGGCCTACCTCGCGGCGCTTGGTGCCACCGACCCGGCCGGTTTCACCAACGCAATAAGGCGGGAAATTATAGTGCAGCATGAACTGCTCTTTATAGTTGCCAGCCAGCGTGTCAATCAACTGTGCATCACGCTCGGTACCCAAAGTGGTAACGACCAGCGCCTGCGTCTCGCCGCGGGTAAACAATGCCGAACCATGTGCACGCGGCAGTACACCGGTACGAATGGTAATCGGGCGTACCGTGCTGGTATCACGACCATCGATACGGGATTCACCGGCAAGGATACGGCTGCGGACGGTTTTCTTCTCAAGCTTGCCAATAGCGCCCTTGACTGCATCATTGGAGAAACCGTCCTTGGCTTCATCATCGGCCACCTTGTCAACGATTTCCTCACGGACCTTGCTCAGCAGCGTGTAACGGTCTTGCTTGTCAGCAACCTTGTAGGCAGCTGCAATGGCTTCACTGCCTTCCTTTGCAACAGCATCCAGCAGCGCAGTATTTTCTTCCGGAACAGCCCATTCCATGGCCGGCGTGTTCACTTCTGCAGCCAGTTCCTTGATGGCATTAATCACCACTTGCTGTTGCTCATGTCCAAAGACCACGGAACCGAGCATAACGTCTTCCGGGAGTTCCTTCGCCTCGGACTCGACCATCAGTACGGCATTGTCGGTTCCGGCAACGACCAGGTCCAGTTGCGATGTTTCCATCTGTTCCGTAGTCGGGTTGAGCACATAGTTGCCATCAACGTAACCAACGCGAGCCGCGCCCACCGGACCACTGAACGGCAGACCGGAAATCGACATGGCTGCAGATGCACCGATCAGTGCCGGAATATCCGGGTTGATCTGTGGATCATATGAAATCACCGTGAGTATGACCTGTACCTCGTGCGTAAAACCCTTCGGGAACAGCGGTCGCAGCGGGCGATCAACCAGGCGACACAGCAAGGTTTCTGCTTCGCTTGGACGGCCTTCGCGGCGGAAGAAGTTACCCGGGATCTGACCGGCCGCATACCCCTTTTCCTGGTAGTCAACGGTCATTGGGAAGAAGTCGCGCCCGACCATGGGATGCTTGTCCCCGACAACGGTAGCAAGCACCTGTGTCTCACCCATGCTGACGATTACCGCACTGCACTGGCGGGCAATTTCCCCGGTTTCGAGCGTGACCGTCTGGTCACCATACTGAAATGTTTTTTTAATAGCAGTCACGGATGTATTCCCCAGTCAGAATAAGGTGGTTGATTAACAGCGAGTGAAATGGTGCGGATTCTAGCGACGCAGACCAAGCGTACCGATGAGGTCCTGATAGCGCTTGCTATCCTTGCCCTTCAGGTAGTCCAGCAATTTACGGCGCTTGTTGACCATCCGCAGGAGACCCTGACGTGAATGATGATCAGCCTTGTGCTCGGCAAAATGATCAGTGAGCTCTGTGATATTGGCGGTCAACAAGGCAACCTGTACTTCAGGCGAACCGGTATCTGCATCGCCACGTTTGTGAGCATCAACAATCTGCCCTTTTTGTTCGGCACTTAAAGCCATCTAAAAACTCCTGGAATTTACTTAAATCTCTTCAAAATCAAGTGAGCGGAGTATTCTAACCTCCGCTCCCGTCTGCTACAAGCATCCCGTAGGGGTATCAGGAAGCAACCATCAGCCGCCGCGGCGCTACCCGCCCGTCATCCAGTATCTCGCCCATCCCCAGAAACCGGCTTTCACCCTCATAAAGACGTACCCAGCCGGCAGTCGGGGCCTTCGGGACCAGCACCGGCTGGCCCTGGCGCAGGTAAAAGGCGGCATCGCCTGTCAGTCGCACATCCGGCCACTGTGTCAGGCCACTTTCCATCGGCAACAACAACTGGTCCAGCGCATAATGTCCTTCACTGGCGACGGCCTCCAGACCTTCCATGTCGATCATGTTGGTAGTATCGAAGGGACCCACACCATTTCGGCGCAGGCCGATAACATGGGCGCCACAACCCAGCTGTTCACCAATATCTTCAATCAGCGTACGCACATAGGTGCCTTTAGTGCAGTGCACCCGCAGTTTGGCAACCGGCGCCTCAAAGCTCTCCAGCTCCAGCTCAAAAATAGTTACCTGCCGTGGCTCACGCTCCACCTCAACACCCTGACGGGCCAGCTTATAGAGCCGCTCGCCCTTGTGCTTCAGTGCCGAATACATGGGTGGAATCTGCTCGATATCTCCCCGGAATCCCTCGAGGGCCTGGCGTAGCCGCTCTTCGTTCAGACCATCCAGCGGCCGTTGCTTGATGAGTTCACCTTCGGCATCACCTGTCGTGGTTTGCTCGCCAAATTTGCAGGTAACCTGATAGCGCTTGTCGGCATCCAGCAGAAACCCGGACACCTTGGTTGCCTCTCCGAAACACAGCGGCAACAGACCGGTAGCGAGCGGATCCAGACTGCCTGTATGCCCCGCCTTGCGCGCCGCATACAGCTTTTTAACCACCTGCAGGGCTGCATTGGAAGTCAGCCCGGCAGGCTTGTCCAGCAGCAAAATACCGTTTACGCGGCGCAGATTCTGATGACTACGACGTCGACCCATAATATTTATGTTCCAAAATAACTCATAATAAAAAAACTAATTGGCCACGGAAGCACACGGAAATAATTCT
>DMKK01000211.1 GCA_003454335.1 Gammaproteobacteria bacterium
AAAGGGGGCGAAATTGTTCAGAGGTGGTAGCAGCATCAATCTGGATGCGAAAGGGCGCATGGCGCTCCCCACCCGCTACCGGACTGATCTCGTCGAACGCTGTGAAGGTCGCGTGGTGTTGACGGTTCACGATGACAACTGCCTGTTGTTGTACCCCCAGCCGGAATGGGACGAGATTGAACGCAAGCTCGTCCGTCTTCCCAATCAAAACAAGCGAACCCGTATCCTGCAGCGTATGTTGCTGGGCCATGCCACTGAGCTGGAGATGGACAAAAACGGCCGGATTTTAATTCCGCCGCGGCTGCGTGAGTTTGCCAGCCTGGAAAAGCGCGTCGTGCTTGCCGGGTTGGGAAACAAGTTTGAAATCTGGAACGAAGAGGCCTGGGAAAAGAGTTGTGATGATTGGGTGGCAGCTGACGGCAATGACGATGATATGCCGGATTCGCTGGAATCGTTGACGCTCTGATTCGTGACCGCAGAATACACACATCAGCCGGTACTTCTTGCAGAGGTACTGACTGGACTTTCAATAAAGCCGGATGGTGTTTACGTTGATGGAACCTTTGGTCGTGGTGGTCATGCAGGCGCAATTCTTGCGGTGCTTGGGCCGCAGGGGCGATTGCTGGCCATGGACCGGGACCCCGAGGCGGTACAGTCGGCGGAGCAGCAATTTGGCGCGGACCCGCGCTTTGAAATTGAACAGGGTGCCTTCACCATGCTGAGCGAAGTGGTTGCGCAGCGACGCTTGCAGGGCAGGGTGAATGGTCTGTTGCTGGACCTGGGGGTTTCTTCGCCCCAGCTGGATGATGCCTCCCGCGGTTTCAGTTTTTCTGCAGACGGACCCCTCGATATGCGCATGGACCCGTCATCCGGTAGCAGTGCTTCAGAGTGGCTGGAAACAGCCAGCGAAGGCGACATCGCCCGGGTGCTGAAGACCTACGGTGAAGAACGGTTTTCCCGGCGTATTGCGCGTTCCATTGTCGAGGTGCGTCATGCAAGCCCGCTGCGGACAACGCGGCAGCTCGCCGAGTTGATTGCGGCGGCTGTTCCTGTGCGTGAAAAGCACAAGCATCCGGCAACCAGAAGCTTTCAGGCTATTCGCATTTATATTAACAACGAGCTGGATGAAATTACTGCTGTGCTTGGTCAGGGGTGCGAGATGCTGGCACCGCATGGCCGCATGGCTGTCATCAGTTTTCATTCGCTGGAAGATCGCATTGTCAAACGCTTTATTCGTGATGAGTATCGGGGAGCGCAGCCGCCGCAGGAATTTCCGCTTGCCGGTATGGATTACGTTCCGCGCATGCGGCCGGTAGGCAAGGCGATACGTGCGGGCGAGAAGGAAGTGAGCAGCAATCCGCGGGCACGCAGTGCGGTGTTGCGGGTGGCGGAGCGGCTGCAATGAATACCCGGCCGGTCAATGTGCTCGTAGTGTTGCTGGCGGTGGTGGTAACGGCTGTGGGTATTGTTTATTCGAAGCACAAGGGGCGCGGGCTGTTTGTCGAGTTGCAGATGCTGGGTAATGAACGCGATCGCATGGATGTCGAGTGGGGACAGTTGCAGCTTGAACAGAGTACTTTGACAACGCAGGGCAAGGTTGAGAGCGCCGCACGTGACCAGCTCGGTATGGTGACCCTGTCTGCTGGCAATATGGTGATTGTCAAACCATGAGTCACGAGAAAAACAAGGGTAACTACCGGGGCCGTCGGGTGTTTATTTTGTTGTGCATGGGGCTGGCCGCGGTCACGCTGGTTTGGCGTGCAGTTTGCCTGCAGGTGCTGGACAAGGAATTTCTGTTGTCACAGGGAGAGGCGCGGCATCTGCGCGTTGTCAGCTTGCCGGCGCACCGCGGTGTGATCAAGGACCGTAACGGAGAGCCGCTGGCTGTCAGTACACCGGTCGAGTCAGTGTGGGTGAATCCGCAGGAGCTGGGTGGCGAGCAGCAGCGGATTCCCGAGCTGGCGGCATTGCTGTCGCTGGATGGCGGCAAGGTGCAGCAGTTGCTGGCACGCCGTGCCGACCGGGAGTTTGTTTACCTGCGCCGTCACCTCAGTCCGATTCTGGCAGAACAGGTGTCGGCGCTGAAGATACCGGGGGTTTACCTGCAGCGTGAGTACCGGCGTTATTACCCGGGTGGGGAGGTGGCAGCGCAAATTGTCGGCTTCACCAATATTGACGACCTGGGCCAGGAAGGACTGGAACTGGCCTATGAGGACTGGCTTGGGGGCGAGCCCGGGGCCAAGCGCGTCATCAAGGACGGCAAGCACCACATTATCGAGGATGTAGAAAGCATCAGTCGTCCGCACCCCGGCAAGGACCTGAAGCTCAGTATCGACAGGCGTATCCAGTATCTGGCCTATCGCGAACTCAAGACTGCCATGAAAACGCACAAGGCACTTGCCGCCTCTGCAGTGGTGCTGGATGTGAAAAGCGGTGAAGTGCTCGCCATGGTGAACCAGCCATCGTTTAACCCGAATAACCGGCAGCAACTGCGCCGCAGTCATATGCGGAACCGCGCGGTCACGGATGTGTTCGAGCCGGGATCAACCATGAAGCCTTTCATCGCGGCTGCGGCATTGCAGAGCGGACGCTTTCAGCCGGAGACGCCAATCAGTACCTCGCCTGGCTGGTATCGCGTCGGGGTGAATACGGTGCGGGATGTGCATGACTACGGTCAGCTGGATGTCACGGGTGTTATTCGCAAATCCAGTAATGTCGGTATTTCCAAAATTGCACTTGCCCTGCCGGCAGAAGAAATCTGGACCCTGTTGACAGATCTCGGTTTCGGTGCGCAGACCTACAGCGGTTTCCCGGGAGAAGCCTCCGGACTGCTGTCTTATCACGGCGGCTGGAATCAGATCGAGACGGCGACGCTGGCCTATGGTTATGGTATTTCCGTGACTGCCTTGCAGCTTGCGCAGGCTTACGGGGTGCTGGCAACGGACGGTATCAAGCGTTCAGTGACCTTTCTGCATGAAGGCGATGTGTCGGAGGAGCGCCGTGTTTTGCCGGCAGCGGCGGTGCAACAGGTGCGCGTCATGCTGGAGCAGGCGACCGGACCTGACGGTACTGCACCGCAGGCACGTATTGCCGGTTACCGTGTCGCCGGCAAGACCGGTACGGTAAAGAAACCGGCACCCGGTGGTTATTCTACTAACAAATACCTGGCGGTGTTTGCCGGCATGGCACCGGTCAGTGATCCTCGGCTGGTAATGGTGGTAATGGTTGATGAGCCGGCTAATGGCAAGTACTACGGTGGGCAGGTTGCTGCACCGGTGTTTTCCCGGGTGATGTCGGGCGCCTTGCGTTTGCTGGCAATCCCTCCGGATGATCTGCCGATGCTGGAGACCCGGCGCAGTCATGAGGAGGAACCTGCATGATGACGGCAGAGTTGCTGGCGGCGGAGTATACCCTGGGCCGGTTGTTGCAGGGATTCGAGGGCGTGAATGTATCCCGGGATATCGTTGTCTCCGGTCTGACGATCGACAGCCGCAAGGTACAGGCGGGTGATTTATTTCTGGCGGTAGCCGGTACGCAGACACATGGCCTGCAGCATGCGCGGCAGGCGATTGCACTGGGTGCGGCCGCGGTTGCCTGGGAACCGGTTAGTGATGACGCCAGCCTGGCGGAAATGGCTGCCCTGTTGCCGGTGCCGGTCGTGGCCGTGCCTGATCTGGGTTGCCTGGTTGGCCTGATTGCTGACCGTTTCTACGGTCATCCTTCGCGTGGCCTGTTTATGATTGGTGTTACCGGTACGGATGGCAAAACCTCCTGCTGTCATTTTATTGCGCAGGCATTGAACAGTGACGACCGTCGCTGTGGTGTGATCGGTACGCTGGGTTATGGCCTGTATGACGAGTTGTCTGTAGCGACCCACACCACGCCGGATGCGCTGACGGTACAGCAGGCATTGTCATCCATGCAGCAAAAGGGTGCCCGCTGCGTGGTTTCTGAAGTTTCCTCTCATGCCATGGACCAGGGACGGGTTCGTGGTGTGAATTTTGATTTGGCGGTGTTGACAAACCTGACCCGTGACCACCTGGATTATCACGGTAATGTTGAAGCGTATGCGGAGGCCAAGCGCAAGTTGTTTCATACCGAAGGCCTGCGTTATGCCGTCATCAATGCCGATGACAGGTTTGGCAGTGCCTTGCTGGATGCAATACCGCCGGGCGTTGCACCGATTGCCTACCGGCTGGAGAACGAACCGTTTCGTACCCGTTTTCCTGCGCAATGGGTCATCGGGCGCAATCTGCAGTTTGATGTCAGTGGCCTGTGCATGGATGTGATCACGCCGTGGGGCAGCGGTACGCTGCAATGCGGTTTACTCGGGCGCTTCAATGCCAGCAACCTGCTGGCCGCACTTGCCAGCCTGTGTGTTTCCGGTCTGCCTTTTGAAGAGGCCATGCGGCGGCTTGCCGCAACCCGTACCGTGCCGGGTCGCATGGAGCGTTTTGATATGGGCAAGGATCGTCCACTGGTTGTGGTGGACTATGCGCATACGGCAGGTGCGCTGGAAGCCGCCTTGCGTTCGTTGCGGGCGCATTGCGAAGGCAGCTTGTGGTGTGTGTTTGGTGCCGGTGGTGATCGTGACCACGGTAAACGTACCATGATGGGCGCAGCTGCAGAACGTTTCGCGGACCATGTCGTGCTGACTGACGATAATCCGCGGACCGAGGATGCAGCAAAAATTATCGAGGACATTTGTGTCGGGCTGAAGCAGCCTGCCGCGGTACAGATTGAACATGATCGCGGCCAGGCGATTAACCTGGCACTGCAGCATGCCGGGGCCGATGACATTGTCCTGATCGCAGGCAAGGGTCATGAAACGGTGCAGCTGGTTGGCAACAAGGCGCTGCCGTTCAGTGATCGGGAACGCGTCAGGAGCATTGCCCGGGAATGGTCGCGATGATGGCTATGCAACTGTCAGAAGCCGCACAGGTACTTGCCGGGCACTACACGGGAACTGACCTGCTATTTTGCGGTGTGAGCACGGATACCCGGCAGCTGGTACCGGGATCACTGTTTTTTGCCTTGCAGGGTCCCAACTTCGACGGCCACGGGTTTATTGAAACAGCGCGTGCCCAGGGTGCCGTGGCGGCGGCCGTTGCGCGGTCCTGTCAATCCTCGCTGCCGCAAATCGAGGTGGCTGATACCCGTCTGGCGCTGGGCCGCCTGAGTGCGCACTGGCGGCAACAGTTTTCCCTGCCGGTGGTCGCGATTACCGGCAGTAACGGCAAGACCACGGTTCGTGCGATGACCGACGCTATACTTTCCCGTTGTGGTCGTACCCTGGCAACGCAAGGCAATCTGAACAATGATATTGGTTTGCCGCTGACGCTGGCCCGTCTGGGTGAAGATGATCAGTTTGCCGTGCTGGAGATGGGGGCCAATCATCCGGGCGAGATCGATTATCTGGCCACGCTTGCACAACCCTCGATTGCCGTCATTACCAATGCCGGACCGGCACACCTGGAAGGGTTTGGTGACCTGGAAGGCGTGGCACGGGCCAAGGGTGAGCTGTTTGCCCGCCTGGACGCGGAAGGGGTGGCGGTAATTAATGCCGATGATGCCTTTGCGCCCCTGTGGCGCGAGTTGGCCGGTCATTGCCGGATTGTGGAGTTTGGTTTGCAGGGTGCGGCGGTTACGGCCGACTGGCAGGGCGATACCACGGGCAGTGATATCCGCTTGCGCACGCCGGCCGGCAGTGTTGAGTTGCGCCTGTCATTGCCGGGCCGGCACAACGTGATGAATGCGCTGGCCGCCTGTGCGGTGGCGCTGGCGGCGGGTGCTGACCTGGAGGTTGTCAGGCAGGGGCTGGAATCGCTGTCACCAGTCGCCGGTCGCTTCAATATTCATTCCCTGCCGGGCGGCGTTACGCTGATTGATGATACCTATAATGCCAACCCCGAGTCCCTGCAGGTGGCGCTGGAGGTGCTGGCACTGGCAGACAGTGATTCCTGGCTGGTGCTGGGTGATATGGGCGAACTGGGTGCCGACGCTGCTGCCCTGCACCATGCTGCCGGCCGCATGGCCCGGAAGGCCGGTGTGAACCGCTTGTACGGTCTGGGTGAGCTGGCGCAGGCGGCGGTCGCTGCCTTTGACGGACCCGGTGGGGGGTTCAGTACCATGGATGAACTGCTGACCGCTTTGCGCAACGACCTGTCCGGGCCCCTGCATATTCTGGTCAAGGGATCGCGGCGCATGCGTATGGAACGTGTGGTTGCCGCATTGCGCGTGCATCCGGAAGCAGGGGAGCTGCACTGATATGTTGCTGTATCTAGCCGATTATCTGAGTCAGTACCACAGCGGGTTTAGTGTCTTTCAGTACCTGACGCTGCGGGCCATCCTCGGTGTATTGACGGCACTGATTATTTCCTTCGTGGTAGGTCCGGAGATGATTCGCCGGCTGGGCCGTTACCAGATCGGGCAGCGGGTGCGTGATGACGGTCCGCAAACGCATCTGGTAAAGGCGGGTACGCCAACGATGGGCGGCGCCCTGATACTGGTAGCCGTTGTGATTGCCACCCTGCTGTGGGCAGACCTGGGTAATCGCTATGTCTGGGTGATGCTGGTGACGACGACCCTGTTCGGTGCGATTGGCTGGGTGGATGATTACAAGAAGCTGGTACTGAAGAATTCGGATGGCCTGTCCGCACGCAGCAAAATGTTCTGGCAGTCGCTGGTGGCCCTGAGTGTGTCGGTTTTTCTGTATCTCACCGCAACGACGCCTGCCGAGACAGCATTGATTGTGCCGTTTTTCAAGGATATCGCGATCGACCTTGGCTGGTTGTACGTGGTGCTGGTCTATTTTGTCATTGTGGGTTCCAGCAATGCGGTTAACCTGACCGACGGACTTGACGGTCTGGCCATCCTGCCGACCGTGCTGGTCGCCGGTGCCCTGGGTGTGTTTGCCTATGCCACCGGTAATGTGAAGTTTTCCGTCTACCTGGGTATTCCCTATATCCGCGATGCTTCCGAGGTGGTTGTTTTTTGCGGGGCACTGGTGGGTGCGGGCCTCGGTTTTCTCTGGTTTAACGCCTATCCCGCCATGGTGTTCATGGGCGATGTGGGGGCGCTGGCGCTGGGTGCGGCACTTGGCATAGTGGCGGTGCTGGTGCGGCAGGAACTGGTTTTTATGTTGATGGGTGGTGTGTTTGTCATGGAGACCGTGTCGGTCATTCTGCAGGTGACTTCGTACAAGCTGACCGGCCGGCGTATTTTCCATATGGCGCCATTGCATCATCACTTCGAATTGAAAGGCTGGCCGGAACCGCGCGTCATTGTGCGCTTCTGGATTATTACGGTGATTCTTGTACTGGTTGGTCTGGCGACACTGAAAATTCGCTAGGACAAGTCATGCAGGTACACGGAAACAAACTGATTGTTAATTATAACGAGCACTGATAAATGGCGGTTCCGGCAATAGTTATGACAGAGACCTTTGACAAGGCGCGCAGAACGCTGGTGGTCGGACTCGGTAAAACGGGTCTGTCCGTGGCGCGTTACCTGTCTCGTCAGGGTGTATCCGTCGCCATTGTCGACAGTCGCGAACAGCCGCCGGGACTGGCGCGTTTGCGCACCGAGTTGCCGGCTGATGTGGCGCTGTTTCTGGGCGGATTTAACCCGGATGCCTTTGCCCGTGCCGAGCAACTGGTGATTAGCCCCGGGGTTTCAATGCAGGAGCCGGAGATTGCCGCGGCACACGCACGCCAGGTGCCGATTATCGGTGATGTCGAGTTGTTTGCACAGGCAGCCAGGGCGCCGGTCATTGCGGTTACCGGTTCCAATGGCAAGAGTACGGTTGTTGTCTTGCTGAGTGCGATGGCGCGACGGGCCGGCCTGGACGTGCGTACCGGCGGCAATATCGGTACTCCCGCTCTGGACCTGATCATGGCAGACGAGCCGGACCTGTATGTGCTGGAGTTGTCCAGCTTTCAACTGGAGACGCTGCAATCGCTGCAACCGCAGGCCGCAGTGGTGCTGAATATCAGTGCCGATCATCTGGACCGTTACTGTGACCTGCAGGAGTATACCGCCGCCAAGCAGGCCATCTACCGGCATGCCGCCCTGCAGGTGGTGAATCTTGATGACCCGGTAGCAGCGGCGCTGGCAGATGTAGCGCAGCCCATTGCAGGTTTTACCGGGCAGGCTCCCGCCGCGAACGAGTATGGCTTGCTGGAGGTTGCCGGGGAGATCTGGCTGGCCCGCGGGAAGGAGCGCCTCATGCGGGCATCCGCAGTCCGGATGGCCGGGCGCCATAACCTGGTGAATGCGCTGGCGGCGCTGGCGCTGGGGGAGGCTGCCGGTCTGCCCCTGCCGGCAATGGTCGAGACGCTGGGCGAGTTTCAGGGGTTGCCGCACCGTATGCAGTACCTCGTCGAGCAACACGGGGTGCGCTGGTTTAATGATTCAAAGGGTACCAATGTCGGTGCCACGCTGGCCGCCATCGAAGGGGTAGACGGGAAGGTCGTGCTGATTGCCGGGGGTGATGGCAAGGGCGCGGATCTTTCGCCACTGGCAGCTGCGATGCAGCGCAAGGGACATGGCGCCGTGTTGATTGGCAAGGATGCCCCGTTACTTGAGGCTGTGCTGCAGGATGCAGTGCCGGTCAGGCATGCGGATGACATGCTGCAAGCGGTGCAGCTGGCAGCCGGAATGGCGCATTCAGGTGATTGCGTGCTGTTGTCACCGGCCTGTGCCAGCACGGATATGTACCGAAATTTCGAGGAGCGTGGCGAAGTATTCATGCAGGCCGTCAGGGAGTTGGCTCGCTAATGGCCAGTGTTGCACACCAGGCAAGAATGGTTGGCGCCGATGATGCCCGCATGCCGCGGATCGATTACTGGCTGGTGGCAAGCGTTATGGTGCTGGCCACCCTGGGGCTGGTGATGGTGGCATCGGCATCTATCACGTTTGCGGATCGCGAAATCGGCCAGCCGTTTTACTACGCCTTGCGCCAGGCCGTTTTCATGGGTGTTGGACTGGCGGTCGGGGTGGCGTTGTTCAAGGTACGCCTGGTCGACCTGGAACGCATGGGGGTGCTGCTGCTGGTGTCTGCCCTGGCCATGTTGCTGCTGGTGCTGGTGCCGGGTATCGGGGTAGAGGTGAATGGTGCCGCGCGCTGGATTAATGCCGGTTTGTTCCGTCTGCAAGTGTCCGAGCCGGCCAAACTGCTGTTTATTATTTACCTGGCCAGTTATCTCGCCAGACATGGTGAGGAAGTCCGTACCCGCATCTCCGGTTTCCTCAAGCCCATCGGATTGCTGGCTATTGCAGCACTGTTACTGCTGCTGGAACCGGATTTCGGTGCGACGGTGGTGCTGACAGCAACCGTTATGGGCATGATCTTTATGGCGGGCGTCAAGCTGATCCAGTTCAGTGGTGTACTGGGGGTGGCAGGTCTGCTGCTTGCCAGCCTGGCGGTGTCATCCCCCTATCGTATGAATCGTCTGACGACCTTCATGGATCCCTGGGCCGATCCGTTTAACAGCGGCTTTCAGCTGACCCAGTCATTGATCGCCATCGGGCGGGGCGAGTGGTTCGGTGTCGGACTGGGGAGCAGTATCCAGAAGCTGTTCTACCTGCCGGAAGCACATACGGACTTTGTGTTTGCCGTATTGGCCGAAGAGCTTGGCCTGCTGGGTGTGTGTCTTATTATTGTATTGTATGCCGTGCTGGTATGGCGGGCCTTCCTGATCGCCGCCCAGGCAGTCAAGGCGGAGAATTTGTTTGCAGCCTACCTGGCTTACGGCATTGGTATCTGGTTTGGTCTGCAGAGTTTTATCAATATCGGCGTCAACATGGGACTGTTGCCGACCAAGGGCTTGACCTTGCCGCTGATGAGTTATGGTGGTTCCAGCATGATTGTTATGTGCGCGGCTATTGCCCTGCTGTTGCGGATTGATTTCGAGACCCGTTACACGGCAAGCAGTATGTCGGCCAGCGGTATTGCCGCAGCGACGCGCAAGCGGGGTTCCGCATGACCGCGCCCGCAAACAAGCGGCCGGTGTTGATCATGGCTGGCGGTACCGGTGGGCATGTATTCCCGGCGCTGGCGGTGGCGGCAGAATTGTCGGCACGGGGGATTGCGGTTGCCTGGTTGGGAACACGCCGGGGTCTGGAGGCACGCGTGGTACCCGCAGCCGGTTACCCGCTGGAGACAGTGCGCGTGTCCGGCCTGCGTGGCAAGGGTGTGCTGCGCTTGCTGCTGGCTCCCTTTATGTTGATGGTGGCGCTGTTGCAGGCATTGCTTATCCAGTTGCGTTTGCGTCCCTGTGCCGTGCTGGGTATGGGCGGCTTTGCATCCGGACCGGGTGGTGTCACTGCCTGGTTGTTGCGCCGTCCCTTGCTGGTGCACGAACAAAACTCGGTCGCCGGTATGACCAATCGATGGTTGTTGCCGTTTGCACGCACCGTGATGGAAGCCTTCCCGGGCAGTCTGCCGGGAAAATATCAGCCGGTGCATACCGGCAACCCGGTGCGTGCCGAGATCACCCGATTGCCATCACCGGCAGAACGCTTTGCCGCACGCAGCGGTGCCCTGAGGGTGCTGGTGATCGGCGGCAGTCTGGGGGCGCATGCGCTTAATGAAACGGTTCCCGCAGCCGTGCAGCAACTGGCTGCCGGTCAATCGTTGCAGTTGCACCATCAGACCGGCAGCGCGGATGTGGCCGGTGTACAGGCGGCCTATGCCGCGTTTGGCATGGATGCGCGCGTTGAAGCCTTTATTGAAGACATGGCAGCAGCCTATGCCTGGGCAGACGTGGTGATCTGCCGCGCGGGTGCGTTGACAGTCGCCGAACTGGCCGTGGTTGGTGTCGCGTCTATTCTGGTGCCGTATCCACATGCCACGGATGACCACCAGACCGGCAATGCACGGTTTCTCGCAGATGCCGGTGCCGCGATACTGATGCCGCAAGCAACCATGTCTGCCGACAAGCTGGCCGGGTTGCTGTCGGACTTTCTGGAGCAGCGCAGTCTGCTCGAGGAAATGGCCGGTCATGCGCAGGCGCTGGCGTTGCCGGATGCGGCGCATCGGGTTGCCGCGCTCATTCTGCAGGCGGCCGGTATCGACGTGCATTCCCCGCATGCGGGGGCACCCGTATGAATTCTGCATTACACCCGACTGCCGTTGCACAACCGCAGGGAATGGGGCGGGTACGGCGCGTGCATTTTGTTGGTATCGGCGGTGCCGGCATGAGCGGTATCGCAGAGGTGTTGCACAATCTCGATTATGAAGTGAGCGGTTCCGACCTGCGTGAAAATGCCGTCACACGCCGCTTGCGTGACATGAAAATCAGCGTCTGTATCGGGCATGATGCCGGCAATGTCGCTGACTGCGATGTGGTGGTGGTATCAACGGCTATCAGCACAGACAACCCGGAGCTGCTTGCAGCCCGTGAACAGCGGATACCGGTGGTGCCACGGGCGGAAATGCTGGCCGAGTTGATGCGTTTTCGTTACGGCATTGGTGTTGCCGGCACCCATGGCAAGACCACGACCACCAGCCTGACTGCCAGTCTGCTGGCCGAAGGCGGCCTCGACCCGACCTTTGTGATTGGCGGCCAGCTGAACAGTGCGGCGACCAATGCACAACTGGGTGCCGGGCATTACCTGGTGGCCGAAGCCGACGAGAGTGATGCCTCGTTTCTTTACCTGCAGCCGTCGATGGCAGTGGTTACCAATATTGATGCCGATCACCTGTCGACCTACGAAGGTGATTTTGATCGCCTGCGCCAGACCTTTATCGAGTTTCTGCATCATCTGCCATTTTACGGTCTGGCCGTGCTCTGTCTGGATGATCCCGAGGTTGTGCGGGTGCTCGAGGAAGTGACCCGGCCGGTTATTACCTACGGCATTGATGCGGATGCCGATGTGCGGGCGACTGCCGTGAAACAGGAAGGTATGCAAACCCATTTCCAGGTACAGCGTCGGGGACATGACGGGGTGTTGCCGGTCACGCTGAACCTGCCGGGACGGCACAATGTGCTGAATGCGCTGGCTGCCATTGCCGTTGCCACGGAACTGGGTGTCCCGGATGCCGCTATTCAGAGAGCCCTGGCAGGGTTTCAGGGGATTGGCCGGCGTTTCCAGATGGCCGGAGAAATTACCACAGCAGCCGGCAAGGTGCTGATGATCGATGACTATGCGCATCATCCGCGTGAAATTGCCCCGACACTGGCAGCCGTGCGTGCCGGCTGGCCCGAACGTCGCCTGGTCGTGGTGTTTCAGCCGCACCGTTATTCACGTACCCACGACCTGTTCGATGATTTTATCAAGGTGCTGTCCAGTGTTGATGTGCTGGTGCTGGGTGAAGTCTATGCCGCCGGTGAAGCACCGCTTAGCGGTGCCGATGGCCGTGCCTTGTCGCGCGGTATCCGTGCACGTGGACATATTGACCCGGTTTTTGTGGAAGAGCTGGAGTCCTTGCCGGCAGTACTGAACGACCTGTTACAGGATGGTGATGTATTGCTGACACTGGGTGCCGGCAATATTGGCAGCGTTGCTGCACGGCTGGCGGATGAGCTGGCTGGCAGTGCGCGGTGAAACAGGAATGATGGCAGCTGAAACAACACAACACTGGCGTGGCGAATTGCGTTACGACGAACCCATGGCACGGCATAACTCATGGCGTGCCGGTGGCAGCGCGCGGTGTTTTTACAAGCCGGCCGATGTTGCTGACCTGTGTGATTTTCTGCAACAACTGGATCCGCAGGAGCCTTTGTTGTGGCTGGGACTGGGCAGTAATCTGCTGGTGCGTGACGGAGGGTTTCCCGGCACCGTTATTTTTACCCTGGGTGCATTGACGGAACTTGCATGGCTGGATGCAACCACCCTGCGCGCCGGCGCCGGTGTGACCTGTGCCAAGTTGGCGCGAGTGAGTGCCCAACAGGGACTGACCGGGCTGGAATTTCTGGCCGGGATACCCGGCACCCTGGGCGGGGCGCTGACCATGAACGCCGGTGCCTTTGGCGGGGAGACCTGGGACCGGGTTGCAGCGGTGGAAACGGTAGACCGTGCTGGCCGTTTGCACAGGCGTCAGCCAGATGAATACCGGGTGGGTTATCGCTCGGTCGAGGGGGTCGCGGATGAATGGTTTGTGGCGGCCCGGCTGACACTTGAGCAGGGTGATGCAGCGGCAGCGCAGCAGCGTATCCGGCAATTGCTGGCGCAACGCAGTGACAGCCAGCCGGTGCAGCAGAACAGTTGTGGTTCGGTGTTCCGCAACCCCCCGGGGGATCATGCGGCGCGGCTGATCGAGGTGGCCGGGCTGAAAGGCAAGACTCTGGGCGGGGCCCGGGTTTCGGAGCAGCATGCCAACTTTATTATTAACACCGGCGGCGCAACCGCAGCAGATATCGAGACCTTGCTGAATCAGGTGCAGGGTTGTGTAGAACAGGCACAGGGTGTGCGGCTGGAGACCGAGGTGCGTATTGTCGGCGAGCACCTTGAGACAATAGTATGAATGCAGGTGCAGAAGTTAACAGTCAGGACTACGGCAAGGTGGCCGTGCTGATGGGCGGGCGCTCGGCCGAGCGTGAGATTTCGCTGGCCAGTGGTGCAGCCGCATTGCAGGCGCTGCAGTCGGCCGGTGTGGATGCGCAGGGCGTGGATACCGCAGCTGACAATCTGTATGACACCCTGGTTAACGGTGGCTATGCGCGTGCCTTTATCGCCCTGCATGGTCGCGGCGGTGAGGACGGTGTGATTCAGGGCATGCTGGAGACCGTGGGCATTCCTTATACGGGCAGTCATGTGCTGGGGTCCGCGCTGGGTATGGACAAGCTGCGTACCAAGCAAGTGTGGCAAAGTGCCGGTATTCCCACGCCGGCGTTCTCGGTGTTGTCGAGCAAGGCCGAGGCGGCTGCAGCCAAAGCTGACTTGTGCTACCCGGTCATTGTGAAACCCCCGCATGAGGGTTCCAGTATCGGCATCAGCAAGGTGGATGTTGCCGACGATTTGCCGGCGGCCTGGGAACTGGCGGCGCGTTATGACGCGGCGGTGCTGGTCGAGCAGTGGATTGAGGGGATGGAATATACCGCCGGCATCCTGGGTGATGCGGTGTTGCCGCTGATCCGGCTGGAAACACCCAACACTTTTTATGACTATGCAGCGAAATACGAAGCGGATACTACCAGTTACCTGGTTCCCTGCGGGCTGGATGCCGGCAAGGAAGCGGAATTGCAGTCGCTGTCACACGCGGCCTACCGGGCCGTCGGGGCAAGTGGCTGGGGACGCGTGGACTTTATGCTGGACGCCTCCGGTCAGCCCTGGTTTATCGAGATCAACACGGTGCCCGGCCTGACGGATCACAGCCTGGTGCCGATGGCGGCAAAGGCGGCCGGGATCGATTTTAGCCAGCTGATTTGCAGCATCCTGGATACCAGTCTGGAATCGGTTGCAGCAGATAGCAGGGAGGCAGACTGTGCCTAGATCACAACAACCATCCCTGCAGCAGCGTTTTATTGCAGTGGTGAGCAGCCATAAGCGCACCCTGACGGGGCTGTTACTGGTTGCCGTGCTGGCCTCCACCGTTTTTCTGGGCAAGCAGTGGTTGTCCGATCCCTGGCGTTTTCCGCTGAGTGTGGTGGAGGTCAAGGGTGATTTCAGATACCTGGACAAGCAACAGTTGCAAATGGCGGTTGCCCCGCATGCAACCGGCGGTTTCTTTACCGTGGATGTGGCAGCCATACGCACTGCCGCAGAGCAGCTGCCCTGGGTACACCGGGCGCGGGTGACGCGGGTCTGGCCGGAGACATTGCGCCTGCAGATCGAAGAGCAGCAGCCTGTCGCCCACTGGGGAGAGCATGGTTTTCTCAACAAGGGGGGCGAACCCTTTGTACCGAAGTCGACAGAAATCCCCCGGGCATTACCGTCACTGGCAGGGCCGGATGGTTTGGAACTGAAGGTGCTGGAGAATTTCAAACGGGTTTCAAAAACACTGGCGCCGCTCGGGGTCACAGTCACGCGCATGCAACTGGATAACCGCCGGGCCTGGCATCTGCAGCTTGATAATGCCGTGTTGCTGGAACTCGGGCGTGCCGACGCAGGGCAACGGCTGCAGCGTTTTGTACGTGCGTATCCGGGGGTTTTTGCAGGACGGCTGGATGAATTGCGGCACGTCGATCTGCGTTACAGCAACGGTTTTTCTGTGTACTGGGAACAGGCAGTTCTGGAAAATACGGCCGGAAAACAAGGTTAGCAGGGTAGAGATAATCTGAATGCCGAAGAAAACTGAGAAAAATTTGATAGTAGGTCTGGATATTGGCACCTCCAAGGTGGTCGCCATTGTCGGTGAGGTTATGCCGGAAGGTGAACTGGAGGTTATTGGTATTGGTTCACATCCCTCGCGCGGCCTCAAAAAAGGTGTGGTCGTCAATATTGAATCCACTGTGCACTCGATACAGCGTGCCGTCGAAGAAGCAGAACTCATGGCAGGTTGCCAGATCCATTCGGTCTACGCAGGTATTGCCGGCAGCCATATACGCAGCCTGAATTCACACGGCATCGTGGCGATACGCGACAGTGAAGTCACTCCCGGTGATATTGAACGCGTGATTGATGCCGCGCGTGCCGTGGCAATACCGGCCGACCAGAAAATTTTACATATCCTGCCGCAGGAATTCGTGATCGATAACCAGGAAGGTATTCGTGAACCGGTGGGTATGTCGGGTGTGCGCCTCGAGGCAAAGGTGCACATGGTGACCGGTGCAGTCAGTGCTGCGCAAAACATCATCAAGTGTGTGCGCCGCTGCAACCTGGAAGTCGATGACATTATTCTGGAACAGCTTGCTTCCAGTTACTCGGTGCTGACCGAGGATGAAAAGGAACTGGGTGTGTGCATCGTCGATATCGGCGGGGGAACCACGGATATTGCGGTATTCACCGAGGGTTCCATACGGCATACCGCTGTTATCCCGATTGCCGGTGACCAGGTGACCAACGACATTGCGGTTGCGCTGCGTACGCCGACACAGCATGCAGAAGAAATAAAGATCAAGTACGCCTGTGCGCTGACCCAGATGGCCAGTGCCGAGGAAAGTATTGAAGTCCCCAGTGTCGGGGACCGCGCGCCACGCCGGCTTGCGCGGCATACGCTGGCTGAAGTGGTAGAGCCGCGTTACGAGGAACTGTTGACACTGATACAGGCGGAATTGCGCCGTAGCGGTTTTGAAGACCTGATAGCTGCAGGCATCGTGCTGACAGGTGGCAGTGCCAAGATCGAGGGACTGGTTGATCTGGCAGAGGAAGTGTTTCATATGCCGGTGCGTCTGGGTGTACCCCAGTACGTTACTGGCCTGGTGGATGTGGTGCGTAATCCGATTTTTGCGACCGGTGTCGGCCTGCTGTTGTTCGGCCATCATAACCGGGATCAACGGTCGCTGGATATTGGTCTCGGTAAGGGTGTGCGTAGTGTGTGGGAAAGGATGAAGGGTTGGTTTCAGGGAAATTTTTAGTTGCTTGGCAATTACGGTGGAGGTGCGGTCGTGATCAGTGAGGTTGGCATGGCAGTACTTTATATTAATGTTAATTCTTTGGGCTTGTTTGTTGTTTCTGTAAGGAGGAGACATCATGTTTGAACTACTAGATTCATGTGGACAAAGCGCGGTAATCAAGGTGATCGGTGTTGGTGGTGGTGGCGGTAATGCGGTGCAGCATATGGTGGAAGCAAATATCGACGGTGTGGAGTTTATTTGCGCGAATACAGATTCGCAGGCGTTGAAGAACATGGCTGCACGCACCGCGCTGCAAATTGGAACTGACATCACCAAGGGGCTGGGTGCCGGTGCCAACCCGGATGTCGGGCGTCAGGCTGCCCAGGAAGACCGCGACCGGATTGCCGAGGTCATCGAGGGGTCTGACATGCTGTTTATTACCGCAGGTATGGGTGGTGGAACCGGTACAGGTGCTGCACCGGTTGTTGCGCAGGTTGCCAAGGAGATGGGGATTCTGACGGTTGCGGTGGTTACCAAGCCATTTACCTTTGAAGGCAGCCGGCGTCTGCATGTGGCGCATAATGGTATCAAGGAGCTCAGTCAATACGTGGATTCCCTGATTACGATTCCCAACGAGAAGTTGCAGTCGGTACTCGGCAAGCAGATCAGTCTGCTGGATGCTTTCCGTTCCGCAAACGATGTGTTGCTGGGCGCGGTGCAGGGCATTGCCGAGCTGATCACCCGTCCGGGCCTGATCAATGTTGACTTCGCGGATGTCAGGACCGTGATGGCAGAAATGGGTATGGCGATGATGGGGTCCGGTACGGCCAAGGGCGAAGACCGGGCGCGCGAGGCTGCCGAAGCGGCTGTCGCCAGTCCGCTGCTGGAAGACATCGATCTGATGGGGGCCAATGGCATTCTCGTAAATGTGACGGCTGGTATGGATCTGGCCATCGGGGAGTTCGAGGAAGTGGGTAATACGGTGAAGGCATTTGCCTCCGAGAATGCCACCGTGGTTGTGGGTACGGTGATTGACGCGGATATGCGTGACGAACTGCGGGTAACTGTCGTGGCAACCGGCCTGGGTGCAGGTGAAAAGCCCATGCCCATGCCGACAGAAAAACCCTCTATCGTCCATGTCAACAAGAAGACAGGTGGTGAGGACTATGATCGTCCAACGGTGCTGCGTAACAAGAACAAGGCCGCTCAGCGTGCACAGGCAACCGGCGGTAATTCGGCGGAGGACATGGACTACCTGGATATCCCGGCATTCTTGCGACGCCAGGCTGACTAGGGGTCAGTGAGGCAGGGAGTAAAGAGATCCTGGCTGGTGGTCAGCCAGGATGAAAAAAGTACCGTCGCTGACTATTTGTATTTCTTATGGGTAGATAATTTGTATAAATAACAAAGAGAAAGTACACGCAAATTTGATCTGCTCCTATGCAGGCCCCTGGAGTGTGTGCTAAAGTCACCGCGGCTTTTCTGGTACTTGTCTAGGAAAAACGGCTGTTCCAAGAGGAAAACGACGCCATGATTCGACAACGTACTCTTAAAAATGTGATACGCGCTACTGGCGTGGGTTTACACACGGGTAAAAAAATATACCTGACATTGCGACCGGCACCGGTTGATACCGGTATCGTGTTCTGCCGTGTCGACCTGGAAACGGTTGTCCAGATACAGGCACGCCCTGAAAACGTGGGTGATACACGCCTTTCAACCACTCTGGTCAACAAAGACGTCCGGATTTCCACTGTCGAGCACTTGCTGTCAGCGATGGCAGGTCTGGGTATCGACAATGCCTACATTGATCTGAGCGCGGCTGAAGTCCCGATTATGGACGGCAGTGCCGGACCTTTTGTATTCCTTATACAGTCTGCGGGTATTGAAGAGCAGAATGCACCCAAGCGTTTTATCCGGATCAAGCGGCCGGTGCAGGTGGAAGACGGGGACAAGATTGCGCGTTTCGAGCCGTTCGATGGTTTCAAGGTCGGTTTTACCATCGAATTCAACCACCCGGTTTTTAAATCCAATACCCAGCATTCCGAAATCGATTTTTCCACGACTTCCTTTGTAAAGGAGGTCAGTCGTGCACGGACCTTTGGTTTTATGCGCGAAATCGAACAGTTGCGGGAGCGCCAGCTGGCGCTGGGTGGCAGCCTCGATAATGCCGTGGTGCTGGATGACTACAGGGTCTTGAATGAGGACGGTTTGCGCTATCGTGACGAGTTCGTGAAGCACAAGATCCTTGATGCAATTGGTGATCTCTACTTGCTTGGCCACAGCCTGATTGGTGCTTTCAGCGGCTTTAAGTCAGGGCATGCCCTGAATAATACGTTGTTGCGTGCGCTGATGGCAGATGAAGCGGCCTGGGAAGAGGTGATATTTGATGATGCCAACGAATCTCCGATTTCGTTTTTGCAGCCAGTACCTGCCAGCTGATCTGATTTCTTGGCCCGCACTTCTCGCCCCGCGGTGAGAAGTGCGGGCCAGTAGCGCTCTGATTTCCGCTGTGTCGTACCCGTCAGCGGGAATTCTGTCGATTGGCAAGTCTCAGTAGTGCAGTTTTCAGTCCAGGGTCCGATATAGTCTGTGCTGCCTGTTGCAATGCGGCGGCACCGGCCTTACCCGGGCGGAGTGCTGCCTGTCGGCGCGGAGGGGGAGAATCCTTCTCCGGCGGCCGAACCCGGACACGAACCTTGCGTAATTTCACGGTTTGATGATCGGATAGCTGTTTTACTAGCAGAGGCGCGTGAAATCGCAACCGGGCCGCCCAGACGGGTGAGCTGGTAGCAAGAATCAGGGTTTCGTCTCTGATGGCAAGCACCCGGCAATGATCTTTCAGGGGCGCAGGTAGCAGCTCATGCAGCAATACCTCCAGTTCCATCAGGATTTTGGCTCGGGTAAAGAGGTAGGCGTATTTACCTCCCAGCAGTTTGTTAATTTGCAAGGGATTGTTCATAAGTTAATTGAACAGGTTTATATATGAACATCATACTTTTTACAAATAAACGCGGACAGATTTGGAACTTTGATCTCAATCTGTTGCATTTTGGCATATCAGCCGTCACTGGTTTGGTCGTACTGTTTGCCGTGGCTGTGTATACCGGCACCCGGATTGCCGGAGATGAGTTTAAACATGTGGCGAAATGGCAGGGCATGGTTGAGGAGCAGCAGGCAGAGGTCTCTGAGGCGCGCCATAATGCCCAGGCAGATATTGATGCGCTGACCTTGAGAATTGGCAAGATGCAGGCGCAGATGTTGCGCCTGAATGCACTGGGTGAACGGCTTGTTGATCAGAGTGATCTGGACAAGGATGAGTTTGATTTTGATGCCGTTCCGGCTGTTGGTGGTCCCGGTGACGCGCTGGATGTACAGTCCGTTCCCCTGGTTGAATTCCTGTCCATGCTGGATACGCTGGGCAGCGAGATGGCGGACCGGGAGCAAAAGCTGTCGGTACTGGAATCACTGTTAATGAGTCGTAGTCTGCATGCGCGTGTCATGCCTTCCGGCAAGCCGATAGCCGAGGGCTGGTTATCATCCAAATATGGCAAGCGCAATGACCCGTTTACCGGCAAACAGGACTTCCATAAAGGTCTGGACTTTGCCGGCAAGAAAGGCAGCGAGGTCATTGCCGTGGGTGATGGTGTAGTGAGCTGGGCCGGTAAACGCACCGGCTACGGGAACCTGATCGAGGTCAACCACGGGAATGGCTACACTACTCGTTACGGGCACAACGAGAGTCACCTGGTGAAGGTTGGTGAAAAGGTCAAAAAAGGTCAACAGATTGCACTGATGGGGTCTACTGGTCGATCAACAGGCCCGCATGTGCATTTTGAAGTGTTGCAGAACGGGAAAACAGTCAATCCCTCCAAATATATTGGCAAGTAGGTCGTTCTTTGCCGGCGTCCGGGGCGGCGTTCTTCCAGATTTCTCTATCCCTGTTTTAGCCTGTTCCGGTCTGCTAATTTGCAGGCACATGCGGTATCATGCCTGCTTTCTGCAGACCGGATTTTCTCGAAGGATTCATGGCATTTAATATATTTAGCAAGTTGATTGGCAGTCGCAATGACCGGCAGCTGAAACGCATGTCACGTGTTGTGACGCGCATTAATGAACTGGAACCGGATCTCAAGACGTTGTCCGATGCAGCGCTGCGGGCAAAGACGGATGACTTCCGGCAGCGCCTGACAGCTGGCGAGACGCTGGATGATCTGTTGCCCGAGGCCTTTGCCGTTGTGCGGGAGGCAGCCTGGCGTACGCTGGAGATGCGTCATTTTGACGTACAGCTTATTGGCGGCATGGTGTTGCACCAGGGGAAGATCGCCGAAATGCGCACAGGTGAAGGCAAGACGCTGGTTTCCACGCTGCCTGCCTATCTGAATGCACTGTCCGGCAACGGTGTGCATATCGTTACCGTTAATGATTACCTGGCACAGCGCGATGCCGAATGGATGGGGAAGGTCCATGAATTCATGGGGTTGACGGTCGGCGTTATCGTATCCGGTCAGCCTTATGAGGAAAAGAAGCAAGCCTACGAAGCCGATATTACCTATGGCACAAATAACGAGTTCGGCTTTGACTACCTGCGCGATAACATGGCCTTCACCGCGAATGAACGGGTGCAACGCGGGCGTAACTTTGCCATCGTGGATGAGGTTGACTCCATCCTGATTGATGAGGCGCGTACTCCACTGGTCATTTCAGGGCCGGTAGACGAACGTTCGGAACTCTATGTGACCATGAACACAATGGTTGCCGGGTTGACCCTGCAGGAAGAGGAAGACGGGCCTGGCGACTACACGCTGGAAGAAAAGCACAAGCAGATATATCTCACTGATGCGGGACACGAGCATGTCGAGGAGTTGCTGACCGGGAAAGGCTTGCTGGGCGAAGGCGAGAGTCTCTACGATGCGGCAAATCTGGGCATGATGCATCACCTCAATGCTGCCATGCGCGCCACCCTGCTGTTTCAGAAGGACGTGGACTATATTGTGCAGGATGGCAGTGTCGTTATTGTCGATGAATTCACCGGGCGTACCATGCCGGGGCGGCGCTGGTCGGAAGGCTTGCATCAGGCGGTGGAGGCAAAAGAAGGCGTTCCCATACAGAATGAGAGCCAGACACTCGCCTCTATCACGTTCCAGAACTATTTCAGGACCTACAATAAACTTGCCGGCATGACCGGTACGGCAGATACCGAGGCGTTTGAACTGCAGCAGATATACGGTCTGGAAGTCGTTGTTATCCCGACACATAACCCGATGGTCAGGGATGACAAGGGTGATCTGGTCTACCTCACCATGGAGGAGAAGTTTGAGGCCATCATGGAAGATGTGCGTGATTGCCAGCAGCGTGGGCAACCGGTACTGGTGGGTACGGCGTCGGTTGATACCTCGGAATACCTGTCAAAGTTACTGAAGAAAGCCAGCATCAAGCATGCCGTGCTGAATGCCAAGCAGCATGAGAAGGAAGCACATATCGTGGCCCAGGCTGGACGGCCGGGAACAATTACCATTGCTACCAATATGGCTGGCCGCGGTACCGATATTGTGCTCGGTGGTAACCTCCAGGTTGAACTGGATTCACTTGATAATTCTGATGAAGCAACTATCAGCAAGGTCACCGGGGAGTGGCAGCAGCGCCATGACCAGGTGATAGCGGCCGGTGGCCTGCATATCGTCGGCACTGAACGGCATGAGTCGCGGCGTGTTGATAATCAGTTACGTGGACGTTCCGGTCGTCAGGGTGATGCGGGCTCCAGCCGTTTCTATTTGTCACTCAAGGATAACCTGATGCGTATTTTTGCGTCAGAGCGGGTGGCCGGCCTGATGCAAAAACTGGGCATGGAGCAAGGGGAGGCGATTGAGCATCCCTGGGTCTCCAAGGCGATTGAGAATGCCCAGCGCAAGGTTGAGCAGCACAACTACAATATGCGCAAGACGCTGCTCGAATACGACGATGTGGCAAATGATCAGCGTACCGTTGTGTATGAACAACGTGATGAATTGATGGAAACAAATGATGTTTCCGAGACTGTGGATGCAATCCGTAATGATGTGGTTAATGCCCTGATCAGCGAATATTTGCCGCCTGGTTCACTGGATGAACAGTGGGATATAGCCGGGCTGGAAGAAGCGCTGACCAAGGAGTATGGCCAGGAGGTAGCAGTCGGAAAATGGCTTGATGAGGATGACGATCTGCATGAAGAGACCCTGCGTGACCGCATCCTTGAAACCATGATTGCTGCGTACCAGAAGAAAGAGGCGGAGACGGGGCCGGAAGTGCTGCGGCACTTTGAGAAGGCAGTGATGTTGCAGATACTCGACGGTGCCTGGAAAGAACATCTTGCAGCAATGGATTACCTGCGGCAGGGCATAGGTCTGCGGGGATACGGGCAGAAAGATCCGAAACAGGAATACAAGAAAGAAGGCTTTGCCATGTTTTCTGACATGCTTGAGCGTATCAAGCATGAAATTATTGGTGTCTTGTCCAAGGTGCAGGTGCGTGCCGAATCCGATGTCGAGGCCGTGGAGGAGCAGCGCCGCAACAAGGCGCAGGTGAAGTATCAGCATGACAGCGCCAATTCCATGGGCGGGGATAAGGAAGGTGGTGAAGAGCACGCACCTTTCCAGCGTCAGGGGCGAAAGATCGGGCGCAATGAACCGTGTCCCTGTGGTTCGGGCAAGAAATACAAACAGTGCCACGGCAAGCTGAGCTGAATAGTTACCAGGGAATATTGGTTAATCCGTCTGATGGGTACGTCGCGTTGCTCCTTTACCCATCCTACAGATAAACCAACAATATTCATGAGGCCGTAGGATGGGTAAAGCGCAGCGTACCCATCAATCCGCAGGATGTGGTGAATGGTTACGATGCACTAACCATTTTGTCCTCCAGTTACCGCAATAAATCATGCAAACAGATCCGTTACCCGAGCTTTATCCCGTCCCTGGATTCCGGTTGGGGACGACGGCGGCCGGAATAAAAACGCCCGGTCGTCCTGACCTGGTGGTGATGCAGCTGGCACCTGGCTCGGTGTGTGCGGCTGTGTTTACCCAAAATGCCTTTTGTGCTGCGCCGGTGATCGTGGCGCGCGAACATCTGTCACAGCAGCAACCGGCCTGTCTGTTGATCAATACCGGTAATGCCAATGCAGGTACCGGCGAGGCGGGTATTCATGATGCCCGGCTGTGTTGTGAAAGTGTGGCAAAACAGGCGGGGTGTGTGCCGCAGGCGGTATTGCCTTTTTCAACGGGTGTGATCGGGGAGACCTTGCCGGTCGAAAAAATAGTATCGGGTATCCCGGCTGCCCTGGCGCAACTGGATGAACACGGCTGGGCGGCTGCCGCAACTGGCATATTGACTACGGATACAGTACCGAAAGGCGCATCAAAAAGGGTAGAGATAGACGGTCAGCCGGTCACGATAACCGGGATTGCCAAGGGCGCCGGTATGATCCGGCCTGATATGGCTACCATGCTGGCGTTTATTGCCACGGATGCAAATATCGGGCAGGACGCCTTGCAGGACTGTCTGTCTGGTGCAGTCGGCAAGTCATTTAACCGCATTACCATTGATGGTGATACGTCGACCAATGATGCCTGTGTTCTGGTTGCTACCGGGAAAGGCACAGCACTGGAACCGGGAACGCAGGGATATACACTGTTCAGTGAGGCGTTAACTGATATCTGTGTTCAGCTGGCCAAGGCAATTGTGCGTGACGGGGAAGGCGCCACCCGGTTTGTCACGATTACGGTTGAAGAAGGTGCCACGACAGATGAATGTTTGCAGCTTGCCTATACCATCGCTCATTCGCCGCTGGTTAAAACCGCGCTGTTTGCCGGCGATCCCAACTGGGGACGGATACTGGCCGCGGTTGGTCGCGCGGGTCTAACCGGACTGGACCTGGATAATGTTCAGATATATCTTGGTGACGTCTGCATTGTTCGGGATGGCGGGCGTGCGGACGAGTACACTGAAGCAGTCGGACAGCAGGTGATGGACAAGGATGAAATAACAATCAGGGTGGTTCTCAACCAGGGTGACAGTGCCGAAGNNTGCCCATTCGCCGCTGGTTAAAACCGCACTGTTTGCCGGTGATCCTAACTGGGGACGGATACTGGCGGCTGTCGGTCGTGCCGGCATAGTGGACCTGGATTTGTCGCAGGTCGAGATCTATCTCGATGAGATTTGCATTGTCCGCGAAGGGGGGCGTGCGGCTGACTACACCGAGGCTGCCGGGCAGCAGGTGATGGACAGGGAAGCGGTGACCATCAGGGTTGTTCTGAATCGTGGTGCCTGCAGTGAAGCAGTCTGGACCTG
>DMKK01000053.1 GCA_003454335.1 Gammaproteobacteria bacterium
GAAGTGGCAAACGGCCGTCTGGTGCAGTTGTTTGATATCCCGTTTCAATTCGGCACCTACTGGCTGGTGGCCCGCGATTTGTCAAAACTGTCCCCGGCCGGTGCTGATTTTGCGGACTGGCTCCCTGCGCGCCTCGCTTCGGGAATACAGCGGAACTGACAGAACGTGCGACGCCCGGTGCCAGTCCGGCTATTGGAAATCCTGAGGAAACGTTTCCCATCGCCAGGGTTGAATGGAGTAATATTCTGCCCGAAACCGAACCAGGTTTTCGATGGATGTGCACTGGATTGTTCTTCCTGCAAGGGAACCTTCACAGTAAAGAGGTGACGACCAGATATAGGTTACATCCCCCCAGAACAATGTCTCCAGCCTGTCTCCGTTTGGTTGAACCAGGAACAGTTCAACCATCAGGTCCAGGCAGATGTAGGCCCGCTTGTGAGGAAACCGCTTAGCCGGAATTTCGGTGAACCCGAGAGCTGACAGCGGGTTGTGATGCACCAGCCTGTCCCATGACGGTGCCACAAGCAGCAAATCTATGTCGGAATGCCTGCTTGGGCGGGCAAGCTTCAAAACTTCCTCGGCCCAGCCACCAAACAGGCAGGTTGCAAACCCCGCTCCGGTCAGCGCATCCAGAACCGACAAAACCGTATTTGAGCTATTGTCCATGACAAAGTGCCAACGGGAAACATCCCGGATCCATGGATCTCTGCAGTGCCGGGTGCTGCACTAGTTTTCAATCAGAGCGGGCAAGTCTTTGAGCAGGCTGGCCCGCGCTCTTCGAGATGCACCTGTCGAGTGGCGTTTCTCATCCTTGATCAGCCGCGCAAACACAACTTGCCTGTCTCCTTTCGTTGCCCACCCGACAAACCAGCCCGTGCCGCGTGCCCGGTCAAAACTGCCGTCAGTTCGCCTGGGGTAAGCGAGACCGGTTTTGCCGCGGACCAGCCAGCCGCTGTCCAGCGTGACGGCTTCCACGATGCTTGCAGTCAGGTCGGCGGCACTGCGTTTTACAGGCAACTGGCGGTGCAGCATCCGTGACAGAAAACGCGCCTGCTCAATCGGTGATATCTTCAGCGACGAACCGATCCAGGCTCGCTCAAGCGCGTTGTCCCGACCCGTGTCACCGGAGAAATCTGCATTGCCGTAGTCGAACCTGGTCAGATAATCCGTGATGGCGGCCGCACCGAGTTGCCTGGTCATCTGCTGCGAGTACCACACGACAGAGTATTTCATCCATCGCTTCGGTGTGGTGTCTTGCCGCCAATTGTCGCCACCCCACTCGACATATCCCTTCTTGAACGGGAGTTTCGGAGAATTTGCGGTCTTGATGATACCGGTATCAAACCCGACAAGAGCAAGCGCGAGCTTGAATGTCGAGGCCGGCGTTACCCGCATCTCGCAATCACCTGTTTTGGCAATCACGCGACCACCTGCTGCATCGGCGACCACGGTACAGACGGTTTTTGCCTGAGCAGGATGGACCGACACGGCAAGAACAAGCAACGACGCAAACAAGAGGGTTTTCACAATGGCGGCAACCTTCTGACTGGTTGATTCAGTGGCAAAGCTAACCTGATTTGATGCCGGTCTGAAGCGCGTGCAGGTATAGGAAACAAGCCAGTCTGCAACCGCTTCATCCGGGTCCGGAAGACGGCAATCCAGTGCACAAGCTGCACATTTCCGGCAATGCGGTTGCAGCCAGAAACAGTCGCAAACATGACGGCACCCATACCGGCGCACTGTTATACAGACAGTGACGTTGATCGCCGGGAGGCCAACACGCCATGCAGGACATGAAAGCGGCAAAGCCGGACCAGACGGTGTTGGGTATCGGCATTATCCTGGCGTCTGTCTTGACCATGGCGTTTGCTGACGCAGTTGTGAAACTGGTCAGCGCGGACCTGACGGTCTGGCAGGTTTTCGTTGCCCGCTCTGTCTTTGCCATTCCGTGCCTGATGGTAATCCTGATGGCCATGGGTATCGGCTTAAGGCTCCTGTCGCCGAAATGGGCCCTGATCCGCAGTACGCTGCTGGTGCTGACCTGGCTGTTCTTCTATGCCTCGCTTCCGGTACTGACCCTGTCGGTTGCCGCAGTCGCCGCTTACACCAATCCGATCATTACGGCCCTGTTGTCGGCAATGGTGATCGGCGAACGTGTCAATGGGCGGCAGTGGGCGGGTGTGCTGCTCGGCTTCCTCGGCGTGATAGCAATTCTCAAACCCGGCACCGATGCGTTTTCCTGGTTCACCCTGCTGCCCCTGATGGCGGCTGTCTGCTACTCGCTGGCCATGGTGCTGACGCGTGGCAAGTGCCAGGACGAACAGCCGCTTGTCCTGGGGCTTGCCCTGCACTGCCTGTTTCTGGTCACTGGTCTGATCGCCATTGGTGTGCTCGCGGTGATCGGCCTGAATGCCGACACCGTTGCCGCCTTCCCGTTTCTGTTCAACGGATGGACGGCAATGGGGGCACGCGAATGGGGCCTGATGGCTCTGCTGGGTGCGCTGTCAGCGGCCTACTTCGTTGGCGTGGCACGCGCCTACCAGATCGCGCCGCCATCCATCATCGGTACTTTCGACTACGCCTACCTGGTATCCGCCGCCGTGTGGGGGTTCGTCTTCTTTGCCGAAACACCCGACTTACTCACCATCTGCGGTATGGTGCTGATAACCGCAGCGGGACTGCTCGTCGCCGTGCGCCCGGCAAACCGGGTGGTGACCGATTAGCGTTCCTGCAGGGCCAGACGTAAGCCCAGTGCGCAATAGATGGAGCCGACAACCCGGCCCTGCCATCTCACCACGGTCGGGTTTTTCTTCAGAAAGCCACCGACGCTGCCGGCGCACAGGGCAAAAAAAACGGTGCTGGTCAGACCCAGGGCGACGAAGATGATGCCGAGCGTGGTCAGTTGCAGCAGCACCGAACCGTTTTCAGGCTTCACGAACTGCGGCAGGAACGCCAGGAAGAACATGGCCGCTTTGGGGTTCAGCACTTCCGCCAGTATGCCCTGCCGGAACGCATCTGCCGGTGTCAGCTGTATTGGCTGCCTGCCGACGACAGCCGGGGGCCTTTCGAATATCGCCCTTATACCCAGGTAAACCAGGTAAGCCGCGCCGAGATACTTGATCAGCGAAAACAGGAACGCCGAGGCCAGGATGATGGCCGAGATGCCAAGCACCGCCAGGGCCGTGTGAATGATGTCGCCGACCGCGATGCCAAAGCCGGTGGCCAGGCCGACGCGGGTGCCGGAACTGGTGGCGCGGGCCACGGTCAGCACCGTGGCGGGACCCGGAATAAACACAAAGCCGATAACAATGGCGACGTAGGTAATCAGTGTGGTCTGGTCAATCACTATTCATATTCTCTGTTGTCGCCGGGAGTGTCCGCAATATCGATGGTTATTGCGCCTATCGTAGGTGCATCGCCCGTGTCCAGATGTCGGAGCCATCATGCCACCGCTCGAACTCCGTCCTGTAACCTTCTAGCTCATCATTGGGAATCGGGCGTCGTGGGTCTCCACTCAGAGAATACGCCATTCCCTCCAAGAACCATTTGGGCTTAAACAAAAATGCGTTGATTGAACCGAATCTTTCGTTTTGAAGGTGGTGGATCAGCTCATGACGAACGAAGTGTTTTCTCCATCCCTTTGTTCGGATAACAATTCCCACCGTCCCTACATTGTAGGCAGCTGCATGGTATTGTCCGAATTTGTCTGAACAGGTTTGTGTGTTGCAAAAAATAAAGCGAGGGACCCGGGAGATGCGCCCCACGTTGCTATTCACGAAATCCACCGCTTCCGCACGAAGCTGTTCAGCAGCTTCCAACCTTGTCAAATCGTCAATGCAGATATTCTCTGACGGGCACTCAACTCCAAATAGTTGGGGCAGCAGCACGCGTGTAGGTTTATAAAACGCCAAAGCCGCGCTTGGGAATGCAAATATGACAAGCATCAAAACAAGCAGGGACGTTTGTAATCTCATTTTTCATTCTTCCACTCTGGACGTTAGTTATCATCACATAATTCCACTGGAGGATACAAATTAAGAATACAAATTGCGTTGCAAAACGAATGGTTTATGCAACCGATGTGACACAAGTCTTTACGTCCTTGACCGGCAATTTCATCCTGTCGATCATCGTTCACACGCTTTATGCGGTGGCGTTTTCAACGCCGATCATGGTTACCATCTATTCCAGGGCCCGGCGCTACATCCAGGCAACCCTGGGTGCCTTCTTCGCCTTTGCCGGCATCAAGCTGTTGACCAGCAGGACCTGATCTCAGTGCT
>DMKK01000285.1 GCA_003454335.1 Gammaproteobacteria bacterium
TGATGAAGAAGACCTTCAAGAACAAGGGTGTGGCGACGGTCGAGGAACTGCGTGGCCTGTGCCTGGAGGCCGAGGTAAAGATGGTGGCCTGCCAGATGACGGTGGACGTATTTGGCTTCGACTCAGGCGAGTTTATCCCAGAAGTCACTGACTTCGTTGGCGCGACCTCATTCCTGCCCGTGGCACAGAAATCAGATGTGTGCCTTTTCATTTAACTGGATTTACACCATCTCTGATTATGAATCAGGGAGGAGAAACCGGATGGCTGATTTCAATGAGAAATACGGGCGCTGGGCCATTGTTACCGGTGCCAGCGCCGGTATCGGCAAGGCTATTGCTACCGAGTTGGCAGCAAGAGGCCTGAACATCGTTGCAATAGCGCGACGCCAGGCATTACTGGACAAACTGCAACATGAACTGAGCAGGGATTATGCTGTTGATGTCCGCACCATCAACGTCGACCTGACGGACCCGGAAAGTATCAGCAAGATCGAACTGGTCACCAGTGACCTGGAAATCGGTCTGGTAGTCCCGAATGCCGGCGCGGAATTGAGCGGCAGCTTCATTCACTCATCACTTGAAGCCAATGAGCGCATGTTACAACTGAATGTCACCGCACCCATGCAAATGGCAAAAGTGTTCGGTGCAAAAATGGCCCGTCGCGGCCATGGAGGCATCCTGTTCATCTCCAGTCTGTTTGCCTACCAGGGCATCCCCCATGTCGCCAATTATGCAGCGACCAAGGCCTACATTCTGTCACTGGGTGAGGCGCTGCATGTGGAAATGAAAGCCCATGGCGTTGATGTCACGGTACTGTCACCCGGCCTGACGGCCACAGACATGCCGGCCAACATGCCGATTGATTTCTCCAGGATACCGGTGTTCTCGCAGACACCCGGCCAGGTCGCCAAAACCGGCATCAAGGCGCTGGGTAGCAAGGCGACCGTCGTTTCGGGTCTGCTGAACAAGCTCTATGCCTGGGAAAACCGTTTTCTGCCGCGCCATTTTCCGGTGGCCCTGTTCGGGTTTCTGATCAGGCGCGCCTTCAGGAAAGACTGTCCCGACAGCTCATGCAGCAACACCGGTGGCACCTCGATGGCTGGCTAAACGTCCTCTGCTGCCAGTTCGACGTTACCGCCGGCGTCACCGGCTTTGGATGCCTGTTTCTTGTAGCTTGCGGCATTGCTTTCGGATCCACTGGACGCTGGCGTCTTGTCGCCTGCTGCCTCGCTGTTAACCTGCAGGGCGTTAATAACATGAATATCCTGTTGCGGGAACGGGATGGAAACACCACCTGCATCGAAACGCTCCTTCACAGTACGCGTCACGTCCCAGAACACATCCCAGTAATCCCCGGTTTTGACCCAGGGACGGCAGACAAAATTCACCGATGAATCGGCCAGTGCATGTACCCGAATCACCGGCGCTGGATCCTTCAGTACCAGTGGATGCTCACTGACAACCTGCTCCATGATTTTCTGTGCTGTCTCGATATCATCGCCATAGCCAATACCGAATTCCAGGTCCACCCGGCGAGTGTCGCTGTCGGTGACATTGGTAATGGAATCAGACCAGACATTATTATTGGGAATAATTACGGCCTTGTTATCCGGCGTACGCAGCAGGACAGACAGCAGATTCATCGACTGTACCTGGCCGAGCACACCACCAATCTCGACCAGATCACCGACATCAAACGGTTTGAAGACCATGACCAGGATACCACTGGCAAAATTGCCCAGCGAATTCTGCAGTGCAAAGGCAATCACGAAACCGGCCGCGCCGATAACGGCAAGCAGTGGTCCAATATTAACCCCCAGTGCCGCCAGTCCAATGAGGACACCGACCGCCTGCACCAGGCGTCGTGACGTGGTCACCAGGAAATCACCCAATAGCTGTGAAGTCTGGTGGGAGCGCGCCATCACCTTCTCGATCGCCTTGCCCACCAGTCGTGCCAGAAACATGGCAAGCAGCACAATGACAATGAACAGACTGATGTTCTTGACCCAGCGCAACCCGCCTTCCTCGGAAAGCAGCCAGCCGGTGATAGTGGCCCAGGTGGCACTCACATCCGTTACGTCAACCTCGATACCGGCCACCGCCTTCACATACTGCCGGTATTCCTCAACCTCCTCGACTTTGCCACCTTTTAGTTCAAAGGCCTCAATGGCAAGGTTGGTGCGGTCAATCAAACCAGTCTGCTGCCCTCGCAGTTCTGTGAGATATGCCATCAGGTTGGAGCGGTCCGCGTTTCTTTTTACGATGGCCGCGTCAATCTTTTCCCTGGTTGGCTCGGTCCCGGTCTCCGGCGCATCCCCCTCAGCACCTGCTTCACTCTCCGGCTCATCTGCCGGCGTGGCATCATCCTTTGCTGCAGCCTTTTCCTCTGCCATCTTTGCCGCGATAGCAGTCACCCTGGTGGTTTCAGTATTATCTTTCACCTTTTCAACTGCGTATCTGGCCTCTTCCAGCGCCGCTTCGTATGCCTGCTCTGCTTCCCTGAGCAGATTTTTGGCTTCTTCACCATCCAGTGAGGC
>DMKK01000258.1:0-6526 GCA_003454335.1 Gammaproteobacteria bacterium
TCGCCTACATGGATGTAGGTGAGGCGCGTGAGCAGGACGCGGAAGCTTCTCGCCGCGATTCGCGCCGGGACGGCGCTCCCACAGCACTGAGCCAGAACCTCACCTACGGATACTCTGTCGCCCTGGTGGCGAGCAGGGTTTCAATAATCTCCCTGCCGCCGGGTTCATTCCATGAACGCGTACCGACAGCCCGCCCGGATATCTTCCCGTCACGTCCGACCAGGTAGGTCGTTGGCAAGGCAGCAACCTCGTACTGGTTGCGTACCCGGCCGTCCGCATCATGCACAACAGGAAAACTGACACCTGTTTTTTCTGCAAATTCGCGGACTATTTCTGTATTGCCCCGGTCTCCTGCAATACCGAGCACCACCAGCCCCTCCCCGCCATACTGTTGCCACAGCGACTCAAGGACCGGCATTTCTCCAAGACAGGGAATGCAAAAGGTGGCCCAGAAATGGACCAGAACAACCTTGTCCCGGTATATCTCAAGTGAAACATCATTCCCGTTCAGATCCTGCAACTGGAAAGCCGGCGCTGTGAGACGCTGTTTCGGGTAAGTGAATTCAAATGGCGCGGTTTCTTCAGCCATCACACCGGCAGGTACTGCAACAGACAGGACCGACATAAGGACCAGCAGTCCGGCAAGCAGCCATTCCCGGGTACAACCTTGAGACAAGTCAGCGTTCATCGTGCATTTTCCTGCAGATAAACAAGGATAATCTCCCTATCCTCTGTGGTCAGCGGGAGCATGCCACGTTCTGCCATACGTTGCTCCATGACCGGGACCAGGTACAGCCAGCCCTGGTAGCTATGGCGCCCCGGATGCGGTACAGCATGGCAGGCACTGCAGCGGCTGACAAACGTCTGTGCCGCGGCAGAATCCATATCCGGCAGGGACGTCCCACCCGGCTTGCCGGCAGTACTGCAGCCTGCCAACATCACGACCAGGCAAACAGCAACTAACTGCGGGAGCGCCGTCCCCGGCGCGAATTGCGGCTGGAAGCCACTCCCACAAATAGTTGCCGACAAGCTAGAAGCCAAGGGAACTGTCTCCCGCCGGTTTCCTGAGCCCGTAGCGCACACTCTTTTTTGTCGGTATTTCAATAAACCAGGTCAACATCACCCGGTAGTCGTCCTTCAGTTGCGGACCATTCAGGTCCTGGTAAAGCGGCACCCCGAAATTCAGGTCGACAACATGCAAGGGGGCCGGTTGCCACTGAACACCCAGGGTGGCAAACAATTTGGTGCCACCATAGTTATCAGTGTCCCACAAGGGTGTGGCTGCAGGAGAATCCGGATTGCCCTGCATAACATGACCTGACTTGCCATTCTTGAACTGATTCATCTCCCCGTCGATATCGCCCTTGTACTCGCCATTCAACTGCGCCTGTATCAGCCAGTTCGGCTTGAACTGGTACATGGCATAGCTGTCCAGGCGAAACTCATCACCAAGACGATAGTCGCGCTTGTTGTCATACAATCTTGCGGTGTAGACACCGTTCACACCCCACCACCAGGGAGAACTTGACCCCTGGTACAGAAGACCAATGCTTGGGTCAAAAGTACCGGAACCCAACTGCATACCGTAGGGCACCAACTCGTCCTGACGAGACTCAAGCGGATGATTGTCGTTCTCCTCATCGATCGAACCTGTGGGCAAACTCAGACCGAAGAACAGGGACATCTGACTCGTTGGTATCAACGGGTCATCGGCAAACAGACGGTATTTGGCCATCAGCATAGTATCGCCAATGCCGTCACTCTCCATGTCGAAGCCGTTCTTGCCCGTCATCGTCTTCATCATCTCACTGAACTGCATATTCATGTCATTATCCTTGTACATGAACATAGCGCCGGCAAAGAACCGGTCAGAGAAACTGTACCCTGCCGACACGTTCAGCATGGTCATATCCATGCTGGTCGGCGCAGCCATGTACTTGCCGGTAGGGTTACCCATCATGTCAACGGGCATCCCGAGGATGTCATTCGCGTGCACATTACTGGTGTCGTCACGCAAGCCATCCATTCGCATGTACATCGGACTGATCTTGAAACGGAATTCACTGGTTTCCGGGATACCGCCACCCAGGATATTCATGGGCATATTACCGCCGCACTTGGCACAGCAAAGCCCGACATAGGCAGAAGCAGGTGTGGTGATAATCAACAACAGCAAGCCCGTCAGGCCCGCGCGTAACAGACGTTTATTCTTCATTAGAGTGCCCCCTGGCTGATATAAACCAACTACAGATTCTTAAGGAATCTTTTGTTTTACTGAAGGTTTTTAATATTTTATATTATTTATATGGCGCCACCCTACAGAAGTGACCCATGGAATCAAATGCGACAAATTGTCGCACCTCTTGCCCGCCACTGCTGACCACTGCATCATTGGGGCGGTGAAACATAAGACCAACAAGAGCCCGGAGGAAACCACGCAGCGCAATTATTACCGGCTGTTCATGCTGCGCAATGCCGAGATTGCCGCTATCGGCCTGGGAATTACCGTCGCCACCACCTTTTTCAAACTCTCCCTGCCGCTACAACCTCTGCTTGTTATTCTTGCACTGATAACCGGGCTCAATATTTTTACCTGGCTGCGATTAACAACGGACACCCGCCACAGTGATACTGAACTCTTTATCCAGATGCTGCTGGACGTCGCCGGACTGACCGGGGTGTTTTTCTATACAGGCGGCGCCTCCAACCCGTTCGTGTGGTTTTATCTCCTGCCCCTGATGATCGCCGCGACCATTCTGCCCCGCCGCTATACCTGGATCATGGCCGCGCTCACCGTGCTGTGCTACTCGGCACTGTTCTTCATCGACACCCAACCCGACTCCGAACATGCACATCATGAAAGCGGCTTCCAGATGCATGTATTCGGAATGTGGCTCGGATTTGTAATGAGTGCCGGATTTGTTGCAGTGATTATCGTCGGCATGGCACACAACCTGCGCGAGCGTGACCGGAAGCTGGCCGAGGCGCGCGAGCAGGCCCTGCAGAATGAACGTCTGGTAGCGCTGGGCACACTGGCCACCGGTGCCGCACATGAACTGGGCACCCCCCTGGGAACCATGGCCATCCTGACAGCGGACCTGGAACAGGAATATACCGATTCAGCAGACCATGACCTGCACCGGAAACTCGGCATCCTGCGCGGACAAATTGACCGCTGCAAGGAAACCCTGTCCGTTATCTCGGCCTCGGCCGGGGCCGGACGCGCGGAGTCCGGTCACCGGATGCATGCCCACGATTACCTTGATGCCGTCATTACAGAGTGGCAAGCGCAACGTCCAGGAGCGGCCCTGGCAACAGATATCGACACAGCAACTCCCTGCGCAGACATTATTGCAGAACGCACCCTCACCCAGGCACTGATCAACGTCCTGAATAATGCAGCTGACGCGTCTCCCGAAAACGTAACACTCAAGGGCAACTGCACAAAGACCACCCTGCTCCTGGAAATATCTGATCGTGGCCCGGGTTTCAGCGCAGCTATACATGACCAGCTTGGCAAGACACCGGTAACCACCAAGACAGAAGGACTGGGCGTGGGCCTTTACCTGGCACATGCGACCATTCAACGACTTGGTGGTAATCTGTCAATTAACAAACGGGAACAGGGCGGCACCACACTCCACATCACCCTGCCCTTGCTGACAGAGAGTGTTTCGTAGGTGTTGAGCGTAGCGAAGCACATCCTACAAACACATTTATTCATTGCGGGTCCAGATTGGCGACACAGGAACAAAACATGAATAACGAAGACACATCCAATGATAAGCCGGTACTGCTACTCGTTGATGACGACGAGGTCTATTGCGAAGTACTGGGTGATGCACTGACGAAACGCAATTATGATGTTGCCATTGCACACAACCTCAAGGATGCACTACAGCTTGCCGCACAGACCGAACCGGAATACGCCGTGATTGACCTGCGCATTGGCACCGAGTCCGGCCTCGAACTGGTCAAACAGCTTGCCGCACTGGATGAAAACACCCGCATCATCATGCTGACCGGTTATGCCAGCGTGGCAACGGCGGTGGAATCTATCAAACTGGGCGCTGTACATTATCTGACCAAGCCGGCAACAGCCGATGAAGTGGTCACCGCGCTGCACCGCAAGGAAGGTGATGCCTCTGTAGAACCATCAGAACAACCGCTGTCGGTAAAACGCCTGGAATGGGAACACCTGCAAAAAGTGCTCACCGAACACGACGGTAACATCTCTGCCGCCGCACGCGCCCTGAACATGCACCGCCGCACACTGCAGCGCAAACTCGCCAAACACCCGGTAAAAGAATAGACGCGCGAATGTTGTTTTTTTAATACACCAGCATTACCTGCAACTCCATGACTGACATAGACTTACTGAACACACAACATTCGTGTTGTTTCTTGGTCTCGATTAATGTAGTGTCCACGACACAGTAGGGGGAGAAACAATAATACAGTCGCGCCGATGACTGGCACTGCATCACCCACTCCCCTCGCTATCCAACCTGAACGAGGAGAATGACGATGGCCAAGCACCGCCCTGTTGTACACCATTTACGCACTTATGGCATTGCCGGACTGTTAGCACTCGGCAGCGGCAGCGCGTTTGCCAGTAGTTTTGCCCTGATTGAACAAAGCGTCAGCAGCATGGGCACCGCCTACGCCAAAGGCTCGGCCGGCCTTGATGATGCCAGCACCATCTACTTTAACCCGGCCGGCATGGCACGCCTGCACGGATCACACCTGTCCGGCGGCTTGCACATTATCAACTCGAGCACAGACTTCAAGGGCAGCGCAGAATACAATCTTCCCGGAAGCCCCCTTGACGGAGCCCCGATTGATGGCAAAAACAAAGACGACCTCGATCTGACCGCTGCCGTACCCAGCGGCTATCTCTCGCACCAGTACAGCGACAAGGTCTGGTTCGGACTGGGCATCAACGTACCGTTTGGCCTTGAAACTGACTACAGCGATGGATGGGTGGGACGCTACCACTCGATAAAATCGGAAATGTTAACCGTCAACGTCAATCCGTCAATAGCCTTCAGATTCAACGACAACGTCTCGATCGGGTTTGGCCTCAACGCACTGTATGCAGACGGCGAACTGACCAATGCAGTCGATGGCGGCCTGATTCTCGCATCACAAGGCGCACCGGTCATGCCCGGCTCCAGAGAATATGATGGCAAGTCAAAGCTGACCGGAGATGACTGGGGCTACGGCTTTAATGCCGGGCTACTGCTGGAACCGACACAGAACACCCGTGTCGGCCTGCACTACCGTTCCGAGGTCGATCTGACGCTCGACGGTGATTCAAAGATCAGCGGACTTGATGGTCCTCTGGCAGCATTAAACGGCAAAGAGGATGCCAAGCTGGACATCACCCTGCCGGACAGTGTTTCACTCAGCGGTTATCTTGCGTTTAACACGCGCTGGGCCGTCATGGCAGATGTCACCTGGACACAGTGGAGCGACATCGACACACTGGATACAAAAACACAAAGCGGCACACGCAGCGTCGCGGTATGGGACTACGATGACAGCTTCCGCTATGCCCTGGGCACCGAGTTTACCCCCAGCCGGACATGGACATTCCGCACCGGTGTTGCCTATGATGAAACCCCGATCCCCAAGGACAGCCTGCGCTCCCCCCGGGTCCCGGGTAACGATCGCACCTGGCTGACACTGGGTATGACCTATCGCTATACGCCAAACCTGACCTTTGACTTTGGCTACGCACACCTGTTTGTTGATGACCCGAAACTCAAGGGTGTATCCGACAACCACCTCCCGACCAGCGGGCAAACAACAGGCTCCCACAGCCTGTCCGGCGATTATGATTCATCTGTCGATATGTTGAGCGCGCAGGTGAACTGGAAGTTCAGATAAACCCCGCCTGAATAACAGGCAAAAAAAACCCCGGTCACTAACCGGGGTTTTTTTATGCCTGTTTCGATGAACGTCTGCGTTAGCCGCCCTTCTTCATCAGGAACAGGAATTTGCCATCTTCTTCCGAAGAAGACATCAGCTCATTGCCAGTCTGCTTGGCAAACGCCTCAAAATCCTTGACCGAACCCGGGTCTGTTGCAATGATGCGCAACACCTTGCCAGCTTCCATACCATTCAGCGCCTTCTTTGCACGCAAGATAGGCAAGGGGCAATTCAGGCCCGTTGCATCGAGTTCCTCATCAAAATCTGCCATTACGACTCTCCTTTATAAATGTTTAGTGCTATTTTATCGAATCCGACTGTGCGGACCATTGATAAAGAGATTAGAATACATGCGAGAACTTATGATATCACGCCCCGGAAGGCAAGCCCCCATCGGGGAAATCTTTTGACAGTAACCCACTGAACCCGGACGTCAATTCCCTGTCTGACCTGATTCAGCATTATTTATAATGACTCTAAATATGCACATCATCTTCCGACTGCTACTCAGTCTGCTACTCATCCTGAGGCCCTCGGCCGTCCTGCCGCAATCAAATTTTGACGACCTTCCCAACCTGGGAGATGCTTCCGG
>DMKK01000258.1:6639-13049 GCA_003454335.1 Gammaproteobacteria bacterium
TACCTGGAGGCACTGGGGCATAAACTGGCCATTCACAGCGAAAATCCGGGCTATGGCTTCACCTTTTTTCTGGTGGATGACGCCAGCATCAACGCCTTTGCAGGTCCGGGAGGATATATCGGTGCCAACGTCGGACTCATCCTTGCAGCCGAGACAGAAAGCGAACTGGCCGGCGTTATGGCACACGAAATCGCACACGTCACCCAACGTCATCTGGCACGCGCCTTTGAGGCCCAGGACAGGATGAGCCTGCCCACGACCGCCGCCATCCTGGCTGCAATTCTGATCGGGGCAACCACCGATCCTTCAGCAGGCGCCGCCGCATTGACGGCCGCATCAGCCGCCGGCATGCAGAGCCAGATCAATTTCACCCGCGCCAATGAAAAAGAAGCCGACCGTGTTGGCATTCAGACACTGGCCGATGCGGGCTTTGACCCCTACGGCATGCCGGGGTTCTTTGAGCGCTTACAAAAAAATTCAAAGCTGTACGGTACCCGTCCGCCCGAATTCCTCAGCACTCACCCGGTGACGACCAACCGTATTTCCGAAGCGACCTCACGGGCCGATACCTACCCGAAGGTAAAGGAATACACCAACCTGGATTTTCTGCTGCTACAGGCAAAGCTGCGAGTTAGTAACTTTGACAACCCCAAGCAGGTGCTGGCTGATGTCCGGCGTTACGAGGGGGACTCTGGCGGGAAATCACCGGTAGAGCAATATGAATTTGCCCTGCTGCTGTCAAGAAATGAAAAACACGACGAAGCCCTGCCGATCATGCAGAAGCTCCAGAAAAATGACCCGGACCGGATCACCTACCGTCTGGCACTCGCAAGAATTCTGCAGGCGACAAAACAGGAACTCGAAGCACTGGACGTTTACCAGGACACGCTGGAATTATATCCTGGCGAATTAACGGTTACCCTGCCCTACGCAACTACCCTGCTAACTGCCGGCCAATCAGACAAGGCATACAGCCTGCTGTCCGAGCTTACCAGCGACAACCAGGCCGATCCCAAGATATACAAACTATTGGCCCAGGCGGCCGGGGCCACCAACCATCCGATACAGACACATACGGCCATGTCCCGGTACTACTTTCTTAATGGCTATACGAATCAGGCAATTGAACAATTAAAGCTGGCTGAAAAGTCCCCCGGACTCAGCACTTATCAGACAGCACGCATCCAGGCCGGTATCGCCAATCTGGAGGCAATGCTGGACGCAGAACGACAGCAGTAAAAATAAGAATAACTACAGATACTTATTGAGGAAACTCCCGGCTTGACACAATACAATTACGAGTGCTAGTTTCAGCACCAGCAAAGAATAAAGACAAAAATATCAGTTTTTTACTGCACTTCTAACCAAATCTGGAGTTAATCAATGAAAACAAGTTTTCATGTCAAACTGCTGGCAACCGCACTGCTTTCGCTGTGGCTGGTAAACGGATGCGCAAGTAATTCCTCCAACGGTGGCTCCAAGGCAAGTTCTGATGCCACCACTGCCATCGCGAACGCCAACGACGCCATCAAGGCTGCAAAGAGCAACGACTGGATCTGGAGAGACACAGAGAAATTTGCCGCGCAGGCCGGTGAAGCCGCTGCTGCAGGTGACGATGCCAAGGCCATCAAACTCGCTAACAAGGCCCAGTTCGAGGCTGAAGCCGCTGTCGAGCAATACAACTTCGAAAAAACCCACCCGCGCAGCCTGCAGTAGGCTGACATAACAAGTACAGCCTGAAACACTGACACACAACACAAACATTAGGAGAAGACACGATGCGGCACACCGCGAAGAAACTTTTCAAATCAGCGTTTTCAACTGCAGTCGTGGCAGGAGCACTGTTACTGACATCATTCCCTGCATCTGCCGCAGACGGAGCAAGCTCCGTTGTGGAGAAAGGCAAAGCAGCCGCCTTTGACCGCAAAAAAGGTAACTGCCTGGCCTGTCACTCTGTGGATGATGGCACTTTACCGGGCAATATCGCACCACCACTGATTGCCATGAAGGCACGCTTTCCTGACAAGGACAAACTGCGTGCACAGATCTGGGATGCTACCGTTGTCAATCCGAACACTATTATGATTCCGTTTGGTCGTAACAAGGTACTCAGCGAAGAAGAAATTGACCAGGTCGTTGAATACATTTACACACTCTGAAACAAGAAATATCCATTCCAAAATTCTCAGGAGAATCACACGTGACAAGCATGAAACGCAGAATATTTCTTAAAGGCTCACTGGCCACAGGCGCGGTGGGAATGGCTGTCAGTACCGGCCTCCTAACACCACGGGACTCACTGGCCGCATGGTCAAAGACTGCCTTTGAAGCAACCGACGTAAACGGGAGCGTAGCTGCATTGTTCGGCTCCTCAAACATGGACCAGAGCGACAAAATCAAGATTAAGGCACCTGATATTGCGGAAAACGGCGCCGTTGTCCCGGTTTCGGTTACCACGAGTATTGATGGCGTCTCTTCAATCAGCATCTTTGCTGACAAGAATGCCACTCCACTGACAGCTGATTTCCAACTGGGTCCGGGTACGGAGGGTTACGTTTCAACCCGAATAAAGATGGGTAAAACTGCAAACGTTGTTGCGGTTGTCAAGGCTGGTGACAAACTCTATAGCAGCAGCAAGGAAGTCAAGGTAACCATCGGCGGCTGTGGCGGTTAACCCACTTGCCCCGCTACGACACATTTTAAAATCAAAGAACATTTAAAGAGGACTAATCATGGCAAGCATTAAAATGCGCGCAAAAATCACAGACGGTGTCACCACGGTCAAGGTGCTGATCAGCCACCCGATGGATACCGGTCTGCAGAAAGACAAGAAAACCGGCAAGAAGATTCCTGCCCACTTCATTCAGGAAGTTGTCTGCAAGCACAAGGATACAACGGTAATAACAGCCAACTGGGGTGGAGCAATCTCCAAGAACCCTTACCTGTCATTCAAGTTTAGCGGTGCGGCAGCTGGCGACATGCTCAACATTAGCTGGGTCGACAACCAGGGTGAAAAAGACTCGACCGAAGCGGCCATCAAATAATCACCTGTCGAGTGAATGACATAACCAAATGATCTGTAGGGGAAACACTCAATGAAAAAACTCCTGACTGCTACGCTAGTACTGGGCCTGCTTGGCGGCGTTACACTGCCGGTACAGGCATCACCGGAGCAGGACCTGAAGGAATTCAGGGACTACTTCAAAAAACGCTTTCCAAATACACCCTTCGATGACCTCGTCAATGGCGTCTATTCAATTGATGCAGCCTCCAGGGAACAGTGGGAAGAAATCGAGGAATTCCCTCCCTATGAGCTGAACATCGAAAAGGGCGAGACACTGTTCAATACACCCTTCGCGAACGGAAAAGGATATGCTGACTGTTTTGATAAAGGCGGCATTGGTATTGCTCACAGGTACCCTTTCTTCGACCAGGAATCCGGCAAGATCGTCACGCTGGAAGGCTCCATCAACACCTGCCGTGAAGCGAACGGTGAACAGCCATTGGGATGGTCAAAAGGCGCCATTGCCGATATTTCGGCTTACATGCACTACACCTCACGTGGACAGGTCATCAACGTTATCGTTCCCGACAATCCTGCAGCAATGGCCGCCTATGAACGTGGCAAGAATCACTTCTATGCCAAGCGTGGACAGCTGAACATGGCCTGTGCAGATTGCCATGTTTACTACTCGGGCAACAAGATTCGTGCTGACTTGCTGAGTCCGGCACTGGGTCAACCGAGTGGTTTCCCGGTATATCGCTCAAAGTGGGGCGGGCTGGGTACACTGCATCGCCGTTATGGCGGCTGTAACAAGCAGGTTCGCGCCAAAACCTACAAGTCCCAGAGTGACGAGTACAAGGCACTGCAGTATTTCCACACCTACATGAGCAACGGCCTGGAAATCAACGGCCCCAGCGCTCGCAAGTAACAGTACTCTGGCAAGCAATAGAAAAGCCCGGTTTTAACCGGGCTTTTTTTTGCCTGCGAGGCAGGGAGAAGGTGCGACCGGGAACCGGTCGAGAGGCTGGCCTGGGCCATGCCATGAGCGGTGCGTAAATAAAGTGCCTCACTGGTCTTCGTGGCCGGACGTTGCAAGACTCCTCCAGGGCACCGCCTTGTTCTTGCACCTTAGCCTGCAGTAGCGCGAGTCTTCGAGTCGAAATGCGGTAAACCGGCCGCCGTTGACACAACCGGTATCCAGGGGGATCACTCCCCTGCTCCCTTTGGCCGACGCAACGATTACAAGCTTCGCCCAGTGCCCAAAGAGTATCCGCAGCGGCTTGCTGGCACGGTGAGGAATCTCGAACCAGGGCCGCGAACACTTTTTCTTCGCCGCAGCCCCGCGTCTTCCCCCCGGCAGATCGATACGGCCATTGAGATCACACCAGCGTAGCTGGGTAAAGCAGTTGGTGATGAACCGCAGGCGGCCCCAGCCTTCCAGGTCTTCCCGCCAGCGCAGCGGTCCGTCTCCCGGAAGGTTCCTGAACAAATCCTCATAATCGAAGTTCTGCAGCACGGTCTCCAGTTCACGCGCACATTGCTGCGCTTTTTCCAGATCCCACTGGGGAGGCAGGCCGGCATGGATCATGGTGAAACCGAGGGCCTCGCTGTGGTGCAGGATCGGCTGATGCCGCAACCAGAACAGCAGTTCCTCGCAGTCGGGGGCATCGAGGATCTCGGCAATAGTGTCCTTCTTGCGGATCCTGACCGCCCCGGCAGCCACGGCCAGGAGGTGCAGGTCATGGTTGCCAAGTACGCTGATAGCAGCATCGCCGAGACCGTGCACGAAGCGCAGCAACTCAAGCGAGTTGGGGCCCTTGTTGACGAGATCCCCGGTAAACCAGAGACGGTCAACGTCCGGATCGAAGTCCAGCTTATCCAGGAGCCTTAGCAGGTCATCGAAGCAGCCCTGAACATCGCCAATGGCATAGGTGGACGACGCGCCCTGGCCTGTCCCGCCCCTGTTCGGCAGATCAAGGTCCGCTTCCGAGCGATCGGTTTTGTCCTGCACCCCGGTGTTCCCCCTGCCTGATATGGACAACTATAACCCGCATTTCTCATCGCATGGCGACCGGTCTTGCCAAACAGGCAAACGGAAGATACCGCTACGAATTTTCCGGCAACTGCGGCACCATGGCCTCGATCTGCTCACGCGGTATGGTACCGGGAATGTACTTGTTACCCCAGTCGATCATCGCCGACAACACCGATCGCAGGTCGCGGCCCTTCGCCGTCAAACGATATGCATAACGCACCGGGCGTTCCTGGTAACGTGATTTTTCGAGTATCCCCGCCGCCTGCAGACGCTTCAGACGTTCGGCAAGAATATTGGTTGGGATGCCCTCGGGGGATTTCTGGAATTCGCTATAAGTCGTCTTTCCCAGCAACAGGTCACGCACGACCAGCAAGGTCCATTTGTCACCCAACAGGTCGAGACTGCAGGCCACCGGACATGCTGAACGCCCGTCCACACACGCTAATTTTACGGAATTCTTTCTGTCAATCACACGCTTAGCATAGCACCGCCCTAGTGACTTGTAAAATGCAAGTAACTAGGCTAGGCTTTAGTTGCTTGCATATTGCAAGTCACTTGAAAACCAACATACCAAGGAGTTTGCACATGGACATCGAGCTTTATTACACCCCCCGGACCCGCTCCAGCCGGCCGCGCTGGCTGCTGGAGGAACTGAATATCCCCTACACCTTACATCCGGTCGACCTGTTCGGTGGTGAGCGCAACCCGATCCATCCACTTGGCAGCGTGCCGGCCATGCGCATCGACGGTGAAGCGATGTTTGAGTCCGGCGCCATGTGCCACTGGCTGGCCGACCGCTTTCCTGAAAAGGGCCTGGCACCGGCCTTCGACGCTGCGTCGAGACGCGCCTATGAACAGTGGATGTTCTTCGTGCCCGGCACGCTGGAACCACCCGCATTTGAAATCCTGATGCACACCATGATTCTGCCTGAGAAACACCGGGTCGCAGAAATAGTCGGCTTTGCAGAAAAGGGCTATAAACGCGTCTTGCGCAAGCTGGCTACTGAACTTGACCATGACGGCTATCTGCTCGGCGCTTCATTTTCCTGTGCCGACATTATGGCCGGTAGCACGCTTAACTGGTTGCCCGACATGCTTGAGCCCTACCCCACAATACAGGCCTATGTGCAACGAGTCACCGCGCGCGATGCCTATGCCCGCGCAACGCTACCCACTGACCCCTGATGCACACAACAGGTTAGATACATTATCAACATCGGGTATGATCCTTTGTATTGTCAGGTCCTCAGGGAGGAAATCACATGCAGGGGCTTTTCCATTACTCATCGTTGCTACGACTGACTTCACTGGCACTGTTCGTACTGTTATTGACAGGCTGTGGTGTCAACAATATTCCCACCTATGACGAAG
>DMKK01000279.1 GCA_003454335.1 Gammaproteobacteria bacterium
GAGTCAGCCGGAGATCAGGAGCAGAAGTCTGAGGAATCATCGGGAGAGCAGGATCAGGAACAGGACGCTGGCGATTCTGGCGAGCAAGGCGAAGAAAAAGATGGTAATCTACCCATAGATAATACTGATCAGGGATCCGGGCCAGAGGAAACTGGCGACGCCGGGGGAGGCGAACAGGATCAGGACCAGCAGGACGCCGGAAGCCTGGCAGACCAGTCAGCCGGTCCCGCTGGCACACCTGAAGAGATTTCCGAGGAAGAAGCTGCTGCAAGCCAGGCCGTGGAACAGTTTGATCAAATGGGTACTGGTCCGGGTGAAGAAGCCCCTGATGCTCCAGAGATCGGACTGCCGGATGAAGACGCTATTCCGGGAACTGGTATATCCATGATCATGATGGAGCAATGGCTGGAACAGATTGAAGGTGATTCAGTCTATCTGTTACGAAACCAGTTTATGATCGAGGAACGGCGGGAGCTTGAGCGGCGTGGTCGCGAGCTGATGGAAATCAGGCCTTGGTGAGGGTTCGAAAGTACCGGATTAATACTGTACCGGTATGATTTAGCAGGGATAATAAGTAGTGGGGGCTAGTAAATGTATCACAGGAATTGTACGCCAACCTTTATTATCTGTTTGTTGGCAGGGTTGCTGGCCAGCGCCAGCGTAGCGGCCGCAGGTTTTTCGGTTGGAGCCAAACAGTCTTCAACAAAGCAGTCGCGCACTACCACCAATCGGCCCTGGGGCAATCTAGAAACTTTCAAACCGGGGCTGAAGCACGAACAGCTACCTGCATATCCTGGCGTTGCACCCGGCGCCGGTTGGTATGTTGCACAGGCCCCCGTGGCTGGAAATACAACTTCCGACAGCCCGCCAGTCGTTGAGGTTGAAACCAGCGGAGCGGTGTTTTACGCGCAACAGAACATCGTGTACACCGTTCGTGTCGTCAGTAGTGACAACCTCAAGACGCTCACTCCCGTAATCCCGCACATTGATGGAGCGATCCTGGAACAGGTAGATGGCCCTGTTGCAAGTACGCGCGGGTGGAATGGCAGCCGGAAAATTGTCAACGAATACCATTTCAAACTGACGCCGCTGCGATCCGGTGAGCTTGTTATCCCGGCAATTAAATTCACCGGTACTCATGTTTCAAACCGGCAAAGGCATGGAGTTCCGGGAATGCCGGCCAGCAGGACCAACAACAGCTTTTCCATCGCTTCTGACAAGCCGCAGATATTACAGGTGTTGCCGGCTGACCCTGCCGTAATTCCCTGGCTTCCCCTGAATGACCTGAAACTGCGGATGCAGATGCCTGATGACGGGCCGGCGAAGGAAGGTGTACCGGTTACGCTCACTCTCGAACTGACGGCCAGGGGAGCTCTGGGTACCCAGCTGCCGTCACTGGAAAGGCAGCTCAAGAGCAACAATTTCCGTGCTTATCGGGATTCGGTCGCCACCAGTAACGGGATCTCCAGGGTTGGCACGCAGTTGCTTGGGAGTCGCAAGGAAACCTATACGATTATTCCTTTGCAGGATGGCTGGATACGTCTGCCCGGGATCCAGGTGGCGTGGTGGGATGTGGACACGGCAACGCCCAGGCTTGCCGGGCTGCCTGGCCAGGGTGCTGCCACCACTGCTGTGTTGAATCGCAGCGGGGTTGTGGCCGGAGGCGAGCAGGATTTGTTTCCTGTTTATTTCTGGACTCCCATCTTGATTATCATGGGGTTGATTCTCGGCTATTGGCTGGGCGCCTGGGGACGTACCCGGTTGCTTTTCCGTTCGGCCGGTGCCAGGGCTTCTGCCTGGCTGTCAGCGACAGGACAAGGTGGTATTCAGCATGTGGTTGCTGTTAGCAAGTGGTTTTCTCCCATGCTATACGTGAGGAAATTACGCATGGGTTTTGCGCTCATGATGCCCAAAACGGTCAAGCTGTGGTTATGCATCCGCTGTATTGAACGCGAGGACAGGCCGGAGGCATGGTGTACCGAGTTCCGGTCTCAGGTTTGCAGCTATCTCGACATTTCCATGCATGCACCAATAACAGCCATTGCCGAGAAAATTATCGAGGCGCAGCCACAGGCGGAACCTGCCAGGGTGCGTGAGCTGGTCCAGTCAATGGACAATGCTATCTATGGTGCCGGAACACTGGATTTTACTGCATGGAAGAAAGACTTCAGGCGGCAACTGCGTCCCCGCCTGCTTCGACGCCGGCGGTCGCGTCTCCGGCGTGCGGGGCGGGTGCTCCCTGCGTTGAATCCGCGCGCGGCGTAAAGCTCCCCGGACGATCTCGCCCCCAGGATCTGATGTCTCGTCTGCTTTATCAGGCGGCCAATGGATCTTGAATCTGTGGCCGTTAAGTGCCGTGCGGCCCAGGCTATTGTTCTGGAGGCGTCGCCTGCCTCTGCGTGCATCCGTGTATTCCGCGAATAAAAATGACGGTATTGGCGCAATGGGTGCACCATGAAGGTGCGTTGCGCACCAGCCTGGATATGTAGAACCTCCTCTATAAAATTCTGAGCACCAGGGAAATGCGGGTTTCCTGCGGTAACCGGTTAAAAATGGGGCTTCAGCTGCATGGATATGCTTCCCTTTCCATATGGCATATTTATTGCTTAATTATTGCGGGTATTGATGTGTGGCTTTTCGATCAGCAACAGAAATGCCACTGGAGAGGAAGACTGATTGGAAGAGCTGGCTTCCTGTTATGGAATGCCTGGTACCAGGAGACCTTTCGTCAAACAGACAACCCTGGGATAACCGGATTTGTATTGAATAATCACGCCCGGTGATTCCAGTTTGATAAGCAGCCTATCTATGAGGAAATGGAAATGAGTGGAAATGAATCACGCCTGCAAGCGATCTATCAAATAACAAACCGTGAACCAACGCCTGTAACAATGCCCGACAAGTTAGGGAATATTTGGGCAGATGATGTTTTTAACCTGGAAAGAATGGAATGGGCTCTTTCCAAAAACGCATTCAAATCGTTTAAGAAGACAGTACAAACCGGCGTTCCGCTGGACCCTGCAACGGCAGATGTCGTAGCAGCGGCAATGAAAGAATGGGCGGTTTCAAAAGGCGTCAAGTTCTTCTCCCATATTTTCTATCCGTTGACCAATATCACGGCTGAAAAACACGATGGTTTTATTATTACCAACTCTGATGGCAACGCGATTACTGAATTCACCGGCAGCCTGCTGATCAAAGGCGAGCCCGACGGGTCTTCATTCCCCAATGGCAGTATTCGTATGACCAACGCTGCACGTGGTTATACCGCCTGGGATCCCACCAGTTCTGCCTACATTATGCATACAGAAAATGGTGCAACTTTGATGATCCCCAGTGTCTTTATGTCCTGGACGGGTGAGGCGCTGGATAAAAAGATTCCATTGTTACGTTCTAATGACGCCATGAGCAAGGCCGCGAAAAAAGTGCTTTCCCTGATGGGTGAAACGGATATTGCACCTTTAAGCTCCAGCTGTGGTGCGGAGCAGGAATACTTCCTGGTTGACAGCAATTTTGCCAATAACCGTCCTGATCTGTTACTGGCCGGACGTACCTTGTTTGGTGCCCCGTCCGCAAAAGGCCAGGAGTTTGATGATCATTATTTCGGTGCTATTCCTGCACGCGTTCAGGTCTTCATGCAGGATTTTGAAGATCAATTATACCGGCTGGGTATTCCTGCCAAGACTCACCACAACGAAGTTGCGCCGGGTCAGTTTGAAATTGCACCTTACTTTGAAGCGGCAAACATTGCAGCTGATCATCAGCAATTGATGATGACATTGATGAAAAGCACGGCTAAAAAACACGGTTTTCTTTGCCTGTTGCATGAGAAACCCTTTGCGGGCATCAATGGTTCCGGCAAGCATGTAAACTGGTCCGTAGGAAATTCAACCCAGGGTAACCTGCTTGATCCAGGTAGCACACCCCATGACAATCTGAACTTCCTGTTGTTTTGTGGTGCGGTTATTCGCGGCGTTCACAAGTTCGGTCCATTACTGCGTGCTGCGATTGCGTCAGCCGGCAATGATCACCGCCTGGGAGCCAACGAGGCACCTCCGGCGATCCTGTCGGTCTACCTGGGAGACCAGCTGGAAAAAGTCTTTCAGGACATTAAGGCAGGAAAACTGATTAAAAGTGAGGGTGGTGGGGTTATGGATCTTGGGCTTGACCAGATTCTTCACTTTGAACGTGATCCGGGCGACCGCAACCGCACATCTCCTTTCGCCTTTACCGGCAATCGTTTTGAGTTCCGTGCCGTCGGCTCGGCACAGTCTGTTTCAGGCCCGCTGGTGACCATGAACACCATGCTGGCTGATTCCCTTAACTGGATTGCCGAGAAGCTGGAAACTGCTCTGGAAAAAGATGCTGATCGGACAGTTGCCGTTATCTCTGTACTTAAAGAGTTGATGGATGCGCACGGAAATGTTGTGTTCGGTGGCGATGGCTACTCTGCAGGCTGGCACAAGATGGCGGTTGACGAACGTGGTTTAAAGAACATTCCAACCACAGCAGATGCATTACCAGCGCTGCGCGAAGAGTCCGTAAAAGAACTCTTTGCAAGTACCGGTGTGCTATCTCCGGTCGAGCTGGAAAGTCGCTTTGAGGTGTATGCAGAGCAGTATGTTTTGTCTATCGAGGTTGAAGCAAAACTGGTAGTCGATATGGCCAAAACGATTATTTTTCCTGCCGCGATGCATTATCTCTCTGATCTTGGCATGGCAGGTGCCGGTATGGTAGACATGGGTGTTGAACTGGACAGCTCAATAGCAAAATCGGTTGCCGATGATGTAAATGCCATGATGTCAGCAGTCGGGAAGCTCAGTGTGGCAATGGAGAAACATGATTTTGCTTCTACTGAAGAGCATATGCAGTTTTGTGCAAATGACATTCGCGGTCTGATGGACGCAGTTCGTTCGCATGCGGATGCGCTGGAAGTGGCAGTCGCCGATGAGTTGTGGCCGTTACCGAAGTACCAGGAAATGCTGTTTATCAGGTAAATCTGTTTTCGGGCCAGTCGCTGTCAGGGCGGCCCTGATTAATCCGTCATTCCGGGCTTCGCCGGAATGACGGGAAATTAATCACAAGGTCCTCTGCAAAAAGACCGCTGCTGCCTTCCCCGCGTAGACCCACTTAAAAAAGTGACTTTGCATGACTGAATATGATTACGACCTGCTGGTTATCGGTTCCGGCCCTGGCGGCCAGAGCGCCGCACTTCAGGCTGCCAGCCTGGGGAAACGGGTCGGGCTCATCGAACGCAAGCCCTATCTTGGTGGTGTCAGCCTGCAAACCGGTACCATCCCCAGCAAGGCTCTGCGGGAAGCCGCTTACCTGGCATCCCGGTTTTCATCCAGGGGTATGCGTGATGCAATGCAGGTCCACGGTCAGCAGCACAGTGGTTTTCTCAGCGAGGCCGTGGGCCGCAAACAGGCGGTGATCGATCGCCATGAGCGCATGTTACTGAACCAGCTTATGAGCCACGGTGTTACGCTGCTCCCCGGCGAGGCCGGATTTGCTGATGCCCACACTGTAAACCTGCACAGCAGCAGCGGCGAAGCGGTGCAACTCAGTGCCGCGGTGATTGTACTGGCTACCGGTTCACGTCCCAGGCGACCGGCAGATGTGCCGTTCGACAGGGAACGGGTGCTGGATTCCACCTCTATCCTGAAGATGACGCGGCTGCCCCGGCGGTTGACCATCATTGGTGGTGGTGTCATTGCCTGTGAATTCGCCACCATCTTCGCGCCCCTGGGGGTGGCGGTCAGTCTGGTGGACTCCCATGATCATCTGCTCGCCTATCTCGATGAGGATATCCAGCAGATTTTGGAAAACGACCTGCTGGATATGGGTGTGCAGCTGCACATGAAGACGCGGATCAAGGGGATCGAGCGGCAGGGTGAGCAGGTGCAACTGGAAACCGGCAGTGATGTGAAACTGGAAACCGATGTGGTGCTCTATGCCCTCGGCCGGGAACCTAACTACGATAGCCTCGACCTGGCCGCCGCCGGACTTGCTGCCGACGACCATGGCTGGGTACGGATCAATGCACAGCACCAGACGACCCGGCAGCATATCTACATCATCGGTGACCTGGCCGGTCGGCCATCCCTCGCGTCCACGGCCATGGAACAGGGCCGACTGGCGGTGAACCATGCTTTCGATCGGGATCATGTTGAACCGGCCGGTCAGCTGCCCATGGCGATCTATACCATTCCGGAACTTTCCTATGTGGGCAAAACAGAGCGGGAACTGCAAGACCAGGGGGCCGACTATGTCGTCGGCCGCGCACGTTTTTCGGAATCCGCCCGTGGTCAGATTATCGGTGAGGAACGGGGCTTCATGAAACTGCTGGTGGACAGGAGCAGCCGGAAATTACTGGGTGTTCATATTATCGGTGAATCCGCCAGCGAACTGGTCCACATCGGGCTGCTGGCCATGAATTGTGGTGCCGGCGTCGATCTGCTGGCCAACACGGTGTACAACTATCCCACCCTTGCTCACTGTTACAAGAGTGCTGCGCTGGATTGCCTGCAGCAGCTTCAGGCTTAAGCTGCTGCATCGCCCATCACAATTCTTTCCGATGCCGGCGCACCCGGTGTCGGCCCTGCTCATCGATATCCTGTTGCGGGAGCTGATGCACTGGTGTGGTGCGGTTGCCGGGTTTATGCACTGCAATCTGCCAGCAAAGCGGTAGTCTGCGGGGGCCGTGACCCGGTACCGGTCAGGGTTGGTAGTCTGTACAGGCGTTTATAAAGGGTATTAACCGATTGTTTATTAATTAAAAGCATGATGCGTGATGCCGGTGCCCAAGAGGCGAGGGCAAACCCGTGCGTATGGCTAACTGGCGTGCTGGCATGCTCCTTGCTCTGGTAGACAGGAAGCGATCAGGTGCAGCCAACGAAGGCGGCACAACTACAAGGGAGTCATCATGTCAGATTCAAAACTTAACCTGCTGTCTTTTTCTGGAAAGACGCGCATCCTGCACCTTAGCTGGTTTGCTTTTTTCCTGACCTTCGTCATGTGGTTCAGTCATGCACCGCTGATGGCATCCATTCGCGAGGCGTTTGAGCTCACTGACCAGCAGGTCAAGATGCTGCTGATCCTGAATGTGGCACTGACCATACCCGCGCGTATCATTATCGGGATGCTGGTAGATGCCTTCGGGCCGCGGCGTGTTTATTCCATTCTGTTGTTCGTCTCCAGCTTCCTGTGTTTCGGTTTTGCGTTCGCCGACACTTTCGAGCGCCTCGCCATGATGCGTTTTCTGATGGGTTTTGCCGGTGCCGGGTTTGTGATCGGGATTCGCATGATCAGTGAATGGTTCCCGGCACGGCAGGTTGGCGTCGCCGAGGGTATCTATGGTGGCTGGGGTAATTTCGGTTCCGCGGCGGCAGCGCTGAGCCTGCCGACGATTGCACTCATGTTTGGTGGCGAGGATGGCTGGCGCTATGCCGTCGCCCTGACCGGTGTGCTGGCACTGATATATTCGGTGGTGTATTTCTTTACGGTATCCGATACTCCCAAGGGATCGACTTACTTCAAGCCGAAGAAGAACGGCGCCATGGAAGTGACCAGCAAGGGCGATTTCTTCCTCTACCTGATCATGAATATACCGCTCTACGCCGCACTGGCCGTACTCAACTGGAAACTCGGCCCGGCCAATCTGGGTATGCTGAGCGTTGCAGCCACCAGCATGATCTATGCGGTGCTGGCAGGTCTCTATATCTTCCAGGCCATTCGTATTTACCAGATCAACGGCCATGTCTTCAGGGAGGAGGTTCCCGAGATTGACCGCTACAAGTTCAAGCAGGTCGCTGTGCTGGACCTGGCCTACATGGTGACCTTTGGTTCGGAACTGGCGGTGGTCTCCATGTTGCCGTTGTTCTTCAAGGATACCTTCGACCTGTCCCTGGTTGCTGCGGGCATGCTGGCTTCCGGTTATGCGTTCATGAACCTGGTGGCCAGACCCAGCGGCGGATTGTTCAGTGACCGTTTTGGCCGGAAGAAGACCATGATGATCCTGCTGGTCGGATTGACGACAGGTTATTTATTGATGAGTCTTATTGATTCCA